>JBMORB010000176.1:0-2692 GCA_049320925.1 Thermodesulfobacteriota bacterium
CAAACAGTCTCCGGACATCGCCCAGGGTGTCAACGAGGGGGAGGGGCTTTTCAAGGAGCAGGGTGCCGGAGACCAGGGCCTCATGTTCGGCTTTGCCTGTGATGAAACACCTGAACTGATGCCGGCACCCATCAGTTATGCCCATCAGCTGACCCGAAGGCTGGCCGAGGTAAGAAAGAACGGGGCGCTGGATTTTCTGCGGCCCGACGGCAAGTCCCAGGTGACGATTCAGTATGAGGACGGCCTTCCCAAACGGATCGACGCCATTGTTATTTCGTCGCAGCACAGCCCGGATATCGGGTATGAACAGCTCAAGGACCGGATTATTTCAGAGGTGATTCTGCCCGTGATTCCCAAAGCATTGCTGGATGAACAGACCAAGTATTTTATCAATCCCACGGGCCGGTTCGTGGTGGGTGGTCCCATGGGGGACTGCGGTCTGACAGGCCGCAAGATCATTGTGGACACCTACGGCGGCATGGGCCGGCATGGCGGCGGCTGTTTTTCCGGCAAGGACCCCTCCAAGGTCGACCGCAGCGCTTCCTACATGGGGCGGCACGTGGCCAAGAACATCGTGGCCGCCGGCATCGCCAGACGGTGCGAGGTACAGGTGGCCTATGCCATCGGCGTGGCCCAGCCGGTTTCCGTCATGGTGGATCTCATGGGTACCGGCCGTATTGCCGAGGCCGACGCGGAGCGGATCGTGCGGGAGGTCTTTGACCTGAGGCCCGCGGCCATCATCGAGTATCTTGATTTAAAGCGGCCTATTTACCGGGAAACCGCCGCTTACGGCCACTTCGGCCGCACCGGAGCCAGCTTCCCCTGGGAATCGACCCACCGGGCCGCGGAAATCCGGGCCAAGGCGGGTATCTAGCAAGGTCCCGGTTCATCTTTCTGCCGGCGTTTTTCACGAGTGGATACACGGCTGTGCCGGCGCCTGATCTTTTGCGGCATGCCTGACCCCGGCCCGGATGTGCCCACCGCGCCCGCATCATGTGCCGGCCTGCCGTCCGACCGGTGGATAATTGCTTGAAATGTTCATTTTTATTGCGTATAGTAGCATCCATATGACAAACGCCTTGCCTGGTTGGCCCAAAGGGCTGGAAAGACCCGCGGTTTTGCAACAGTGAGGAGGAGCCATGGCGGTATATCTCTGGGAGGGAAAGAAAAAGGACCAGTCGACCCAGAAGGGGGAGATGGAAGCCCCCAATGAAGATGCGGTCCGTGCCCAGCTTCAGCGACTGAGAATCACGCCGACCAAGATTAAGAAAAAGCCCAAGGACCTGTTCGAAGACGTTGCTTTCCTTCAGCCCAAGGTCAAGGAAGAAAACATCATCATCTTCGCCCGGCAGTTTTCCACCATGATCGACGCCGGTCTGCCCATTGTTCAGTGTCTGGATATTCTTTTTTCCCAGGAAGATAACAAAACCTTCAGGAAAATTCTTAAAAGCATCAAGGACAATGTGGAAAGCGGCCAGACCCTGGCCGATGCCATGAAGCAGTTTCCCGATCAGTTTGACAACCTTTTTGTCAACATGATCGCCGCGGGCGAGGCCGGCGGTATTCTGGATGTCATTTTAAAACGGCTTTCCACCTACATGGAAAAGGCGGCCAAACTGAAGCGCCAGGTGAAGGGCGCCATGATGTACCCCCTGATCACCCTCTCCATCGCGGTCCTGGTGGTGATCGTGATTCTGGTTTTCGTTATCCCGGTGTTTCAGGAGATGTTTGCCGATTTTGGAAAGGAACTGCCCGCGCCCACCCAGGTTGTCATATTCCTGAGTGATACGGTCAAGTCCCAGATTCACTTTATCATTATCGCCGTCATTCTTTTCGTCATTGCCTACAAGCGGTTTTATAAGACCGAAAAGGGACGGCTGTTCATGGACGACCTGTTTCTCAAGGTGCCTATCGTGGGTGTTTTGATCCGCAAGGTGGCGGTGTCCCGGTTCACCCGCACCATGGGCACCATGCTGGCCAGCGGCGTGTCCATTCTGGACGCGCTGGACATCGTGGCCCGCACCGCGGGAAACAAGGTAGTTGAGAACGCGGTGTTCAAAGTGCGGTCCGGTATCGCCGAGGGCCGTACCATGGCCGATCCTCTTCTGGAGAGCGGGGTATTCCCGTCCATGGTGTGCCAGATGATCTCCGTGGGCGAGTCCACCGGCGCCCTGGACGCTATGCTGGAAAAAATCGCCGACTTTTATGAGGAAGAAGTGGATGCCGCCGTGGAAAGCCTGACCTCGGCCATTGAACCGCTCATGATGGTGTTCATGGGCGGGCTGATCGGCGGGCTGGTGGTTTCCATGTACCTGCCGGTTTTCCAGCTGGCCGGCGCGGTATCCGGTTAATCCTTCGCCTGCACAAGGTGCCGGATAACAACCGATCCCCCCGGAGGATTGTTCAGACAGCGGGCTTTTTCATCTTATCGGGCCTGTGGGGTCCGGGTTTACCTTCATGCCAAAGCTGCAGCAACCATCACCGTCGTCGGATCGGCGATTATCGAAAACCCTTGTGGACACGGCGGCCGATGTTTTTGCACAGGAGTTCAACCGGCGCCTCAAGTGGCTGATTGTTCTTCGTGCCATTTTCGGTCTTTTTCTGTTCGGTTCCACCGTCGCTTTCACCCGCATTAAAAAGTTTTCCGCCGCCGCCGATCCCCTGATCCTGCTTTACCTGCTTTGCGCCCTGA
>JBMORB010000177.1:0-2690 GCA_049320925.1 Thermodesulfobacteriota bacterium
GCTTTCAGGCGGCAGAAGGCTGGCCATAATCTGGGCTTCAGCCACCAGCACGCCGTCAACCTCGGCCGAAGCCTCGATCTTAATGGTATTGAGTTTTTCCTTCACAATGGCGGCATAAAGCATCAGGGTGTCTCCCGGCACCACTTTTTTACGGAACCGGACCTTGTCCAGGCCGGTCAGGTACCGGACGCCGCCGCCGGGTGTCCCCTGCCGGGACAGTCCCACCAGCACGCCACCGGCCTGGCACATGGCTTCCACGATCAGTACGCCGGGCATGACGGGGTTGCCGGGAAAATGACCGGCGGCCCAGGGCTCACCGGCGGACACGTTTTTGAGCGCCCGGATACTTTTATTGGGAACCAGCTCCAGTACCCGGTCGATCATGACAAACGGATAACGCTGGGGTAGCAGGGCAAGAACCTTTTTAATGTCGATGGTATCCATGGCCTGTCCTGTCATGGGGTTGGCTGTTTTTCCAGATCGGCCAGCCGTTTTTCCAGCTCCGCGATTCGCCGCTTCAGTGACGGCAGGTCCGCCGCGATGGCCTGTACCCGAAGCCACTGCTTATGGGGCATACCCGGCGTGCCGGACACGGTTTGACCCGGTTTGACCGACTTTACGATACCGGCCTGGGGCCCGATCACGGCGTTATCGCCGATTTCAAGGTGGCCGGAAATGCCCGCCTGGCCGGCCAGAATCACATGGTCCCCGACGGCAGTGCTGCCGGCGATCCCCACCTGGGCCACGATGACCGTGTTCTCTCCCACGGTCACGTTATGGGCGATATGCACCAGGTTGTCGGTCTTCACGCCTCTCTTGATCCAGGTCCTGCCGAAAGTGGCCCGGTCGATGGTGTTGCCCGCGCCGATCTCCACGTCGTCATCGATCTGCACGATACCGCTCTGGGGAATCTTGACATAGGCCTCCCCTTCCGGTGCAAACCCGAAACCGTCGCTGCCGATCACCGTGCCGGCATGAACGGTCACCCGGTTACCGAGCACACAGCCCCGCAGAATCGACGTGTTGGCGAAAATCAGGCCGTCGTCTTGGACCGACACATGGTCCCCCAGAAACACGCCGGGGTAAAGCACCACCCGGTCTCCCAGGGTTACATGGTCGCCGACCACCACGCCGGGGCCGATGGAAACGTCCCGGCCGCAGACAAAATCACAGCCGATCACGGCCCGGGGATCAATGCCGGCGGGCCGCCGCCCATCGGTTTCAAAAAGCTGCCGGATGCGGGCAAAGGCCGCCGCCGGATTCTTGACCGCCACCAGGTTCCGGCGGCTGTCCGTAAAATCGGCAGGCACCATAACCGCACCGGCACCGGTGTCGTCGATGCGTTTTAAAAACGCCGCGTTGCCGGCCAGGGTGATATCGGAAGCGCCGGCGCTCTCAAATGGCGCCGCGCCGGATATTTCGACTGAGGGGTCTCCCAGCACCCGGCCCCCCACTTTCTCGGCGATCTGTTCGAGCGTCAGTTTCATCGGCATCCTGCCCTACACGGAAGCCCGGCGGCTACTCTTTTTCGTCCAAGGTCAGCTTCTTGGCGTTGGAAAAGGCGATGAGCTTATCGGTCACGTCAATGGCGCTTGGATAATATACCGTGTATTCCTTTTCAATCAGCAGTAAAAAGCCCTCCTTGCTGCCGAACTCCTGAGTGAGCTTGGTGATCTTCTTGTTAAGCCTGATAATCATGTCCTGATTGACTTTTCGCACGTTTTCCGCGTATTTCTGCTGCATCACCTGAAAATCGTACTTCTTGATGCGAAACTCGCGTTCCTTTTCCTCGCGCTTGTCGTCCTTCATCACAGCGTCGGCCCGCTCAAGCGACTGTTCAAGCGTCTTGAGCTGCTGGCCCGCCGTTTCCAGATCGGCCTTGAGTTTGGCATACTCTTTTTCCACCTGGGCATTGGCGGCCTTTCCGATGTCGGATTCCTTGAAGAACTTCTGGGAATCAACCACGCCGATCTTGACCACGTCCGCCGCCAGGCAGGGCAACGCAATGATGCTCACGCACGCCCAGGCAATCACACCCATCCATACGAACGATCTTTTCATGGCTCAACGCCTCCTTAATTACCGGTTAAAAAGCTGTACCTATTGTAAATTCCCAGCGACCGTTTGTCTCCTCGCCCGGCTTGGGGTCAAGAATATACCCCCTCTCCAGCCGGATCGGGCCCATGGGGGAAAACCACCGGATACCGAATCCGGCGCTCTCCCGCAGCCGGAGACTGAACGCGGACTGACCCTCGTCATATACATTGCCGGCGTCGTAGAAAAGCAGACCCACAAGACCTGCCTTCTTGTCGAACAGGGGACACAGCAGTTCGATGTTAAACTGCACAAACTTGTCACCGCCTTTTTCCTCTATGATCTGTTCCTTCCAGCCGTCTTCTTCCTGTACAAGCACCTTTTTTATTACCGATATATCATGCCAGCCAAACCCCCGCAACGAGTTGATGCCGCCCAGATAGAACCGGTCATAGTCCGGCAGAAACCCGCCGGAATTTTCATGAACATAACCGCCCTTGGCGTGGGCAAAGCCCACAAACTCCCATAAAAGGGGCTGGTACCACCCGGTTTCCCCGGTGTACTTGGTGAACGCCACGTCACCACCCAGCAGGCCGCCTGTATTTTCTATGGTCACCGAATGCTTGCCCCCCCGGGTGGGGTTCATATAGTTGTCC
>JBMORB010000178.1:0-20163 GCA_049320925.1 Thermodesulfobacteriota bacterium
TCCGCTTTCGGAGGCTGCAACCATGCCGGCGCAGCAAACCATGACCAGCGCCGCCACCAGGAGGACGACCGCTTTTTTCCCTAACAATGACGACCTCATGCGACCTCCCTTCCTAAAATCTTGGCGCCGATGGCGGCGGCAAAAGCATCAATTTCCCGCTGAAGATCCGCGGCGGCCCTGGCCGCGTCCGCGGCAACCCGGTCCCGGGTTTCGGCCAGCGTCTTCTGCGACCGCTGGGCAATCTCTTCAATGATCTTTTTCTCCTCGGTCACGGCGGCTTCAATCAGTGTGTTCTTCTCACCAAGCCCCTGGGTCCTGGCCTTTTTCATCCCCTCGGCCCAGGCCTTCTCCTTGTCCGCCGCGTCGCGCCGGAAAGACTCGATGCTGCTGCCCAGCCCGTCCACCTTGTCCCTGCGCTGGGCCACCACCCTGCGGATGGGCCGGTACAAAACCAGGTTGAGTATGCCGATAAGAACGATAAAATTGATAATCTGCCAGACAGTGGTCGAGTCCGGAATAACGGTGATGCCGCCTTCGGCCCATGCTGATTGGCCGGACAGCAGGAGACCGCCCGCGATGGCCGCTCCCGCCAAAGTTGTTTTAGCCACAGACCTCATGAAAAACCCTCCCAACAGCCGCGAAAAGGTTGTCAAATAACCTCAAAAACCCTTATCCATCAAAAATTCGGACAAAAATTAAACTTTCCTTTTAGCACAAGACAATTAAATGTCAAAGGCTTTTCGAAAAAATTTTAACTTTTATTCCGCTTTTTACCAGCCGGTACCCATAAGCACTTATATTATTGATTTTCAACATTTTTTCGAGATGACATGGAGCAGTTTCCGTTAAACACAACGCCGGCGTCGATGGAAATCACCGGCGCGTGGATATCCCCCTCAATGGCGGCGGGCGGATAAACCTCGATCCGGGTGGCCGCGTCGATGGTGCCCTTCACCCGGCCTTTCACAATGGCCACGGCCACCGTCACGTCACCGTCGATCACGGCCTTTTCACCGACAATGACCGTTCCGGAAGCGCTGGTCACCTTGCCGCGGACCCTGCCGTCCACCCGGATCATGCCCTCAAAATCCACAACCCCTTCAACCGAGGTCTCCGGACCCAGAAACGTTGTGATGGCTTCGGGCTCCTTTACCGTCTTTCCCATGTCCGCTCCCTTTGCAAAAATCATTCACCACCTCCGGTACCGATCCACCGCTACTCAACACCCGACTGCCGCATGCTGATGTTGAGCAGCAGTCCGATGCCGATCATGAACGTCACCACTGACGATCCGCCGTAACTGATCAGGGGCAGCGGCACGCCCACCACCGGCAGCAGCCCCATCACCATGCCCACGTTCACGGCCACCTGCCAGAAAATCATGGCGGTAACGCCGACCGCGAGGATAATACCAAAATTATCCTTGCATTGATACCCGATACTGATGCCCCAGATGATAACCATCAGATAAAGGAAAAGCACCAGGCTGACACCCACCAGCCCCCATTCCTCGGCTAAAACCGAAAGAATAAAATCGGTGTGCTGCTCCGGCAGGAAGGCCAGGGCGTTCTGAGTTCCTTTCATGAACCCTTTGCCGAAGATCATGCCCGAACCGATGGCAATCTTCGACTGAATGATATGATAGCCCGCGCCCAGGGGGTCCCTGTCCGGATTCAGAAAGGTCAGAATTCGCTGTTTCTGATAACCCTTGAGCAGAAAAAACCACCCGACGGCGATCATGCCTCCGGCGGCGCCGCTCAGCAGAAAAAGGGTCTTTTTTTCAACCTTCATGAAAAGCGTGATAAATGTGGCGATCAGGGCCAGCAGCATGGCCGTGCCCAGGTCGGGCTGCACCACGATCAGGATAAACGGGAGACCGACCAGCAAAATCGGCACCAGCAGTTTTTTTAAGCCCAGCCCGTCGGTGCTGGCCTGCCGGCCGTAATAACGGGCGAGAATGATCACCACCGCGATCTTGGCCAGTTCGGACGGCTGAACGGCAACGGGCCCCACGGGCAGCCAGCGCCGGGATCCGCCGGCCTCCTTTCCGAACACGATCACGCACACCAGCAGCAAGAGGCTGATGATATAAATCGCCACGGCCCAGCCGTCCAGCCGCTTGTAGGAAAACAGCAGGGAGCAGCCCACCGTCGCCATGCCGATTAAAAACCACACGGCCTGCTTGACGCTCAGCATCCGCTGAGCATGGGAAGGGTCCGACGCCGAGGCGCTGTAAATCACGATCACGCCGATGATACCCAGGGCCGCCACGGGCAGCAGCAGGCCCCATTCAAACTGTTTTTTCTCCCAGCTTTCCAGCATCACATACCTGTCTTTTCTTCATCCAGGCCGAGATAGGCCTCAATCATGGCCCGGGCCACCGGAGCGGCGGCGGAAGAGCCGTGTTCTCCGTGCTCCACCAGCACCGCAACCGCGATTTTGGGATCTTTCGACGGCGCGTAGGCCACAAACCACGCATGATCTTTCAGCGTGTCCGCCACGCGAGACTTGGCCGCCGCGCCCTGGGGCATGGCCACCACCTGGGCCGTGCCGGTCTTGCCGCTGATCTCCACCTTCCGGCTGCGGCCCGAATAGGAGGCCGTTCCATATCCGCTGTTGACCACCCGCCACATGCCTTCCCTCACGATGGCCATGTTTTTTTCGCTGATCGGAATCGTGCCCATGTCCCGAGGCTCTCCCTGCCGGAGAAGTTCGCCCTCCACCGTTTCAATTCGCTTCAAAACGACCGGTCGCTTGAGCACGCCGCCGTTGGCTATCGCTGCGGCCAGCACCGCCAGTTGAATGGGCGTCACCAGGTTATAACTCTGACCGATGGCCACGGAAAGGGTCTCTCCGCTGTACCAGGGCGCCCCGAACCGCCGGCGTTTCCACTGACCCGAAGGCACCAGCCCTCTGTCTTCCGGAAAAAGGTCGATTCCCGTGGGCCGTCCCAGACCGCATCCCTTTGCATACCAGGCCAGCCGTTCCACCCCGACCTTCAACCCCACCTGATAATAAAAAACGTCACAGGACCGGGCCAGGGCGTCCGCGGTGCTGATATGACCGTGTCCCTTCTCCTCCCAGCATCGGAAGGCCCGGTCTCCAAACCGATAATAGCCCGGGCAGAAAAAAGAACTGTTCGCGTCGATCACGCCCTCCTGCAGGCCGGCGATGGTGGTGACGATCTTATACACCGACGCCGGCGGATACTCGGACTGAACGGCCTTGTTTTCCATGGGTTTGCGCGGATCTGAAATCAGGGCAAGCCATTCGTCCTTGGACAGGCCTTCCACAAACCGGTTCTGGGGAAACGCCGGGCGGCTGACCAGGGCCAGCACCTCGCCGGTATAAGGGTCCAGGGCCACGGCGGCACCGGATCGTTCCGCCAGAAGGGACTCGGCCTTTTCCTGAACCTTGAAATCGATGGTCAGATGAAGGTCATGGCCCGATTCCGCCTCCACGGTTTTCAGGGTCCGGACCACGTTACCGCTGGCATTGACCTCCACCTGGCGGCCGCCGTACCGGCCCCTCAGAAATGCATCGTACACCCGTTCCACGCCGCACTTGCCCACGATGCTTCCGGGTTCATAGGTTTGGTACGGCCCGCTCTCCAGCTCGCCCTTGCTCACCTCCCCGAGATAACCGACCAGATGGGCGGCAAAATTTTCATGCGGATAATTCCGCCGGGGATTGACGTCCATGATCACGCCCGGCAGTTCCAGGCTGTGGGCCTCCACCACGGCCAGCACGTCCCGGCCCACGTCCTGGGCCAGCAGTACCGGCCGGTACGGGGTTGTCCTGTACTTGGCGAAATTGCTGTAAAGCCGGTCGGAGGGAAGCCCCGTGAGAGAGACCAGCGTTTCAATGACGCGGTCCACGTTTCCGGCCTCCCTTGGCATGATGCTCAGATCAAAGGAGGGCCGGTTGTCCACGATGCAGATACCGCCGCGGTCGTAAATCAGCCCTCTGGGCGGCTCGATCTTCTGAATCCGGATGCAGTTGTTCTCCGACAGTCGCCGGTATTCGTCGCCTTCAATGACCTGTAAAAAAAAAAGCCGGGCAAACAGGACCACGAACACGGCCGCCACGGCCAGGGAAAGGGCCGCCAGCCGGTGCCGGAACCAGTCGATGTCTATGGTCTTGCAGTACTCTTCCATGCTAACCCGGATATTTCACGAATTTTTTTGACATAAAACGACGATCCTGCCTCGCGTCATCCCTGTTCAAACCGGGCCGCCAGCCGCCGGGAAATGCCGTTAAGTCCGAACACCAGAAACGGCCCGGTCAGCCCGGCCAGAACCAGTTGCCGCGCCAGCCCGCCCGCGACCGTGGTCCCGAATGCGTAAGAAACCCCGGCCACCCTTGCCGCGCCCAGAAAAAAGGCGTTTTCCAGCAGCACGCCGGCCAGAACCGCGCAGACGATAAAGATCACGCCTTCCCCGTGGAAAAACCCCATGGCGATGCGAATGCCGCCGGTCATCCACAGGTAGACCAGCAGATAAAGGCCAAAGGCGCCGCCCGACACCGAGTCCATTATCAGCCCGGCGGCAAAGGCAACCATTATCGCCTCGCCGGCGGGCCGGAAGACGGCCATGTAAACCAGCAGCGGAATCATCAGGTCATAAAGGCCGTGCAGGGGCAGGGGGGCCGGCGCGCCCACGGACTGCGCGATCACCACACCAAGGCACACCATCACATAGACAAAAAAACGCATGCGATAATCCCTACGTCTTAAGACCGGGATAATTCATGGACTTCGATTTCGACCCCGATCCCGATAGCGATAGCGATTTGGATAGAAACGTTGTCGCCAGCTTACACCTTCAAACCGTCCATCGAGCACGGCCCGAAAAATGAAAATTTTACTTTGCCGCCGCCTCCTCCTGGAACTCATGCCGGGGCACGTTCAAAATGACCAGTACCTCTTCCAATCTGTCGAAATTCACGTAGGGGTCGATCTCCACCGCCTGAAAGAGGCCCGCGTTTCGCTTGACCACCGCCGACACCCGGCCGATGGGAAGCCCCTTGGGATAGATGCCGTCCAGGCCCGACGAAATCACGCTGTCGCCCACGGTCACGTCGTCCTTGCGCAGCACGTAGACGAAATCGCAGCGCTCGCCGGGCGCCCCCTTGACCAGGCCCCGTGCCCGGGTCCGCTGGCACACCCCGTCCACGGAACTGTTGGAGTCGATGATCAGCAGGACCTTGGCATAGGACCGGGACACGTCCACCACCTGCCCCACGATGCCCTGGGCCACCACCACGGCCATGCCCCGCCGGACACCGTCGGCGGAGCCCTTGTCGATGATCACGGTCTTAAACCATCCGGAGGGGTCTCTGGCCACCACTTCGGCGGCAAAGGTCTGAATGTCCGCGGTCTCGTAAAAATTGAGCAGCTCGCGCAGCCGGCGGGTGGAAAGCTCCATTTCCCGGTAGCGGTTGTTTTCCGCCACGGCCCGGGCCAGTTCACGGTTCAGCTCGTCGTTTTCCCGGGCCACCGATGCCAGGGCGAAATAATGGCGCCAGATGTTTCTGACAAACCGGGCCGCGCCGGTGGCCATGTCCTGAAGCGGGCCCACGACGAAAAGGCCCACCGTCCCGCCGCCCACCGGATAAGTGCTGCGCCGGGTGGTCACGGCAAAAAAAATCAGGCTGACGATCAGCATTCCGGCGACGCCGATAACGGCGAGCATGCGTTTTGAGAACATAAGGTTCGGTAGCCCGGAAGAAAGGCACTGCCGGTCACAATGACGCTATGAAATCATGACCTGCTTTAAGAGGTCGATATTGTCCAGGGCCATGCCGGAGCCCACCGCGACGGTGGTCAGGGGGTTTTCAGCCACGGTGATGGGAAGGCCGCTCTCTTCCCGCAGGAGCTTGTCCAGATTCTTGAGCAGGGCGCCGCCGCCGGTGAGCACGATGCCCCGGTCCACGATGTCGGCGGCCAGTTCCGGCGGGGTCTGCTCCAGGGCGATCTTCACGGTCTCCACGATGGCGTCGATCTGTTCGGAGATGGCCAGCCGGATCTCCTCGGAGTCGATGGCCAGAATCTTGGGAATGCCGGACACCAGGTCCCGGCCCTTCACCTCGATGGTCTCCAGGTTGGCCTCGTCCGGGTAAGCGTTGCCGATGGTCATCTTGATCAGCTCCGCGGTCCGCTCGCCCACCAGCAGGTTGTACTTGCGCTTGATGTACTGGGCGATGGCCGCGTCCATCTTGTCGCCGGCCACCCGCAAAGACCGGCTGTAGACGATGCCGCCCAGAGAGATCACCGCCACCTCGGTGGTGCCGCCGCCGATGTCCACCACCATGTTGCAGGTGGGCTCGGAAATGGGCAGCCCGGCCCCGATGGCCGCGGCCATGGGCTCCTCCAGAAGGATCACCTCCCGGGCACCGGCCCGTTCCGCCGAATCCTTGACGGCCCGCTTTTCCACCTCGGTGATGCCCGAGGGCACCGCGATGACGATGCGGGGCCGGATGAACTTGCGCCGGTTGTGAACCTTCTGAATGAAATACCGGATCATGGCTTCGGCCACGGCAAAATCGGCGATCACGCCGTCCTGCATGGGCCGGATGGCGGTGATGTTGCCCGGGGTGCGGCCCAGCATCTGCTTGGCCTCGGACCCCACGGCCCGCACCCGGTTCTTCTGCCGGGAATCGGTGTAAACCGCCACCACGGAAGGCTCGCTCAGCACCACCCCCTTGCCCTTCACAAAAACAAGGGTATTGGCCGTTCCGAGGTCAATGGCCAGGTCGTTGGAAAACAATCCTAAAACGGAATTGGCTAAAATATTCATAGCGTCCTTTCTTCTGCCGCACACACCGCGAGAATGAAATTTTTACGGGTCATCACCCCGGTCCCGCCCGGAAACACAAGACCCTGATATGCGAAAAACCAGGGCCGCGACAGCCTCCCGCATATACGCAATGACGGGAAGCCGGGGACGGCGCCGGAGTGTCACCCGCATTTTTACCAGTTATATAGAAGCGATACAAGTAAAAAAAACCCCCGACAAAAATAGGGGGAAATCGAGCAACCCGTTGAAACAAAATGAAAAAGCAGAAGAATCACGCCGATTCCGCAACCAGATGGCTCATCACCGCGTCGTGAAGCCGGGGCCGAAAAGTCCTCAGCGCTTCATTGGACCGGTCCGGATGGACCCGGTTGGTAAACAGCAGAACAACGATGTCGCGCACGGGATCGATCCAGCAGGAGGTGCCGGTAAATCCCAGGTGGCCAATGCTTTGCGGCGAAAAAAGCCGGCCCGCGCTTGAATTCTGGGGATCCACGGTGTCAAACCCGAAGGTCCGCGGGGTGCCGCGCTGGGGCTCCAGCATTCGGACCGCCATGGGCCGAAAAAAAACCGGGCCGGTTTTTTTTCCCTGATAGACCGCCAGCAGTTCGGTCACAAAGGCCAGCACCGCCGCGGCCGTGCCGAAAAGCCCGGCATGGCCGGCCACTCCGCCCATCTCGTAAGCGTTGTCGTCATGCACGGCTCCGCGAACCACCATCTTCCGCCGGGGGCAGTTTTCGGTGGAAGCCACGTTTTTAAGGCCTCGCGGATTGTTTGCGGCCGGACCCGGCAGGGGGGCAAAAAAAAGATCGAAAATTTCCAGGGGCGCGTACAGCCGATCGGTTGCAAACCGGTCCAGACCCATGCCCGAGACAGCCTCCACGATAAACCCCAGGGCCATATACCCCAGGTCGCTGTAGATCACTTTTTCGCCGGGGGCATATTCCAGCACTTCTTTTTCCAGCAGGTCCATCAGGACCTTGCGGCGGTCTTTAAACGGGAGCGCGGACAGGGCATGAAAATATTCCCGGTGGGCCGGAAGGCCCGACGCATGGCACAGCAGGTGCGCGATAGTGATGTGTTTTTTGTCCGCACCGTCAAATCCGGCCAGAGACTTTCCCGCCGGGTCATCAAAGGAAAGCCGGCCCTCGTCGGCCAGCTTCAAAATCGCCGGAGCCGTGGCCAGGGGCTTGGTCAGGGAGGCCAGGTCAAACACGGTGTCGGTTGTCACCGGCTGCCGGGTTTCGATGTCGGTCACGCCATAGGCCTTGCAGAACCGCACCGCGCCATCGGCCCACACACAAAGCACCCCGCCGGGAAAAACCCCGCCTTTCACCCCGGAGCGCATCAATTCATCCGCCTGCTTCAGCATCATCTTGCTCTTGCTCGTGCTCGTGATCGTACTCTTGCTCGTGATCGATTTCGATCCCGATAGCGATACCGATCCCGATTTCGATATGAACAGGGTGCTTTTCCTTGCCGTCATGCCGGACCCCGATCCGGCATCCAGTTAAAACGGCTTCCCTGCCTTAACCCTCACGGGCAAGGCGTTCCGCCCTGGCCCGTGCCACCCGGCTCTGCTCTTTCATCGTGCTCGTGATCGTACTCGTGATCGATTTCAATACCGATCCCGATACCGATTTCGATGACCTACCGGCTTAATGCCGGTTCGTGATACGCCAGAAAACGGTTGTCCGCGTCCAGGGTGGCCCACACGCCCAGGGGCAGGGTGCGGTTGGCGCCCCGGTGTCCCGCCGGGAAACCGGCCAGCAAGGGAACGCCGCCGGGTACATGCTCGCGCACGATTTCAAAAATCACGTTTTCGTCCCCGCAGTTGTCAAACCGGCCCAGGGCCACGCCGCAAACCCCTGTCAGACACCCGGCCAGCCGCATCTGGGTCAGCATGCGGTCGATGCGGTAGGCCGGCTCATTGGTCTCTTCCAGAAAAAGCAGGCTGCCCGTAAAATCGGGCTGCCAGGGGGTTCCGATCATCTGGCACAACGAGGCCAGATTCCCGCCGCGCACCGGCCCCTGGCCCGAGCCGGGGCAAAGCGAAAGGCCGTCGGGCAGATCGACGCGCAGGGGCTCGGCCACGGTCAGGGCATCGGCCAGACAGGCCACGGTGGCCTCGTCGGCGTTGGAAAGGGAGGTGACCACAGGCCCGTGAAAGGTGACCAGCCCGGCTTTGCGCTCCAGCACGGAGAGCAGCACCGAGATGTCGGAAAACCCCACGAAAATCTTGGGATGGGCCGCGATGGCGTCCAGGTCCAGCAGGGGCGCCATTCGCAGGGCGCCGAACCCGCCCCGTGCGCACATCACGGCCTTGATATCGGGGTCGGCAAACAGGCGGTTAAACACGGCGGCACGGTGCTCATCGTCCCCGGCCAAGTACCGGCGGGAAGCATAGGTGCCTTCGGGAATGCGCACCTCAAACCCCATGGACCGCAGCACGGCCAGGCCCTTTTGAAACCGGACCTCGTCAAAGGCGCCGGCCGGGGCCGCGATGCCGATGGTGTCGCCAAAGGCAAGGGCACGGGGCTTGACTTTTGATACGGGCAGAAAGTCCATTGTCGTTATCCCTGGAATTTAAAATTCACCGCAAAGGCGCAAAGGACGCAAAGAAAAATATAGGCGCTTTCGCGCAAAATATTGATCGCTTTGCCGTGAAACGAAACATAGACCTTTGCGCTCTCTGCGCCTTTGCGGTGAAAAAAAACAACGTCAACGCCTCTTTAGTGTATGTCGTGCCTGCGCAGAAAGTTCATGACCCGGCCTTTGAGCACGATGGCATGCTCGGGACACATCTCCTGGCAGCAGTAACAGTGAATGCACGCGGCTTTGTCCGCGCGCGGAAACTCGCCCTCCTTCAGGGTCATGGCCCCCACCGGGCAGTGGCGGGCACAGGCGCCGCACTGCTTGCACGCGGCTTCCAGAATTTCGGGCGTGCAGTTGAGCCGCCGGGACAGAATCCGGTTGAGTACCACGCCCATGATACCGGGCAGAAAGGTGACCGGCATTTTGAAATCGATTACCGGAATAATGGCCGTGTTCACGGGGATACGGGCCATGTCGATGATGCCCAGGCCTTTTTCGGCCGCGATGCGCAAATGGGGAATGCGGGCCGGCTTTCCCCCGATCAGGGTGACGGCCGCGGCGTCCAGGCTCACCGCGTTTCTTCCGGCCAGCAGCTTGCCCACGGCCCGGGGCGTTCCGCTGCTGGGGCCGTTTCCCTCCATGGCCACCACCGCGTCCATGATGGTCAGGTCCGGGGGCCGGACCGCGTAAATATCCACCAGGGCCTCGGCAAACTTTTCCGGTGTCGGCGCGTCGGCATGGACCCGCATCTTGTCCCCGCCCACCACGTAGCCGAAGGTGTTTTTGACCGCGCCGGTGAAAAAGGTCAGGCCGTGGGTCTTGAGCTTGGGCAGACTAATCACCACATCGGCGGAAAGCACCTCTTTGGCGATTACCACGTGATCGATCATCCGGGAAGAAAGCGCGTGGCGCACCGGGTTTGCGCTTAAATTGACAAAGCAGTCGCCGGCGGCCGGACGAATGCCGGAAATCCGGGCCGCCTGTTCCGACCGGCCGTAACCGAACACGCCGGGATTATCCCCCACCATGACCCTGGCCCCTGCTTTCAAGAGCTTTTCCACCACGGCCGTCACCAGCACCGGGTGGGTGGTCACCGCCTTTTCAGGGTCATGGCCGGAAAGCATGTTGGGCTTGACCAGCACGGTTTTGCCGGCCACGTCCAGTGGAAAGGCGGCAAAAATCGCTTCCACGGCCAGGGCCATGACGTCCGCCTCATAGGCGGCATCGATTATCATGACGCGGCTGTTGTTTTCCATGCTTGCTTCCGTCTTCGTTCCTGCTCTTTTTCAGGCGGCCTGAAGGCCGCCCCTGCATTTTGACGGGCAGCCGCAAACCGACCTTCGCTGTAGCGGAAGGCTTCAGCCTTCCATTGTCGGACCTGCTGTAACAAGGCATTCAAAACAAAAAAACGCGCCGGAACATTCCTTCGTCATTCGATATTCAAAAATTCGATATCCCCGGCCGCGGGCGGCCTGAAGACCGCCCCTGCATTTTAACGGGCAGCCACCCGCACGGCTCACGACCGGACTATAACAGGATAATCGATGAAAAAACAAGCGCTTATTCACACTGTTGGCCCTGTTTTTCCTTGACACTCCGGCCCGGAACCGGTAAAAAGGCCACTGGCAGCCATTCACGGATACAATCTTATTCAGCAAAGGAGCGTGTTTTACGATGAACCCGATTGCAAAAGAATTGAATGATATTCTGCAGGCCCAGAGTCCCGACCTGTTTAACATGCTGTCCGACGTGGGCAAAAAGCTTTTCTTTCCCAAGGGCATTTTAAGCCAGAGCGCCGAGGCCAAGGAAAAGGCCCACGCCATCAACGCCACCATCGGCATCGCCAAGGAAGAAGGCGGCATCATGTGCCTGCCCTCGGTCATGCGCCTGGTGGACCCTCTGGCCGCCGAAGAGTCCCTCACCTACGCGCCCTCCTTCGGCATTCCCGGCCTTCGCAAGGCCTGGCAGAAAAGCCTTTACGAAAAGAACCCCTCCCTGGGCAGCCGGGCCATCAGCCTGCCGGTGGTGACCTGCGGCATCACCCACGCCATCAGCGTGTTCGCCGACGTGTGGACCGATCCCGGCGACACGGTGCTGCTGCCCCACATGTTCTGGGGCAACTACAACATGATCCTCAACACCCGCAAAGGGGTGAACCTGAGCCATTTCCCGCTGTTCACCGAAGCCGGCGGGTTCAACCTCAAAGGATTTGAAACCAAGGCCCGGGAGCTGGCGGCAAAGGACGGCAAGGTCATTGCCCTGCTCAACTTCCCGCAAAACCCCACGGGCTATACCCTGACCCACGACGAGGGTAAAGCCATGACCGATATTCTTGTCGGCATCGCGGCCGGCGGGGCCCGGGTGGTGGTGGTGCTGGATGACTCCTACTTCGGCCTTTTCTACGAAGAAAACGTGATGAAGGAGTCGCTGTTCGCCAGGCTCTGCGGCGCCCATGAGCGGCTGCTGGCCATCAAGCTGGACGGCGCCACCAAGGAGAATTACGTGTGGGGGCTGCGGGTGGGCTTTATCACCTACGGGTGCAAGGCCGCCAACGCCGCCGACGTTTACACGGCCCTGGAGAAAAAGACCGCCGGATGCGTGCGCGGCACCATCTCCAACGCCTCTCACCTGAGCCAGTCCATCGTACTCAAGTCTCTGGAGAACAAAAACTACCAGAAAGAGCGGCAGGCCAAGGGAGAAATCCTCAAGGCCCGGGCCAACCGGGTCAAGCAGGTGCTGGCCGATCCTAAATACGATGACGCCTGGCGGGTCTACCCGTTCAACTCCGGCTACTTCATGTGCCTGGAGCTCAAGCATGTGAAGGCGGAAAAGCTGCGGGTCCACCTGCTGGACAACTACGGGGTGGGCCTCATCGCCCTGGGCGAGCACGACCTGCGGGTGGCATTTTCCTGTATCGAGGAGTCGGACGTGCAGCGACTGTTTGACATCATCTATAAGGGCGCAAAGGAGCTTGAATAAGCCCGCATAAGACTGCTTTGTCTCCGATGCGCCAGGACAGCCCTTTCCGTCATTGCGAAGCGCCGCGCGACGAAGCAATCGTGAACATACAGGTATAGATGTGAAGAGAATTGCTTGTCCTTCGGGGCAATGACGCTTATTTATTGCAGGCAGGTGCTTCATGAAACGTTTTTTTGTTGTCGCGGTACTGACCCTTGTGTTGCCGCCGGCCATGACGGCCCACGCGGAAAACTATCTGTTAAACGGCGGCCAGGACTCGACCATCGCCTACCAGATGGTCCAGTCCATCACCCCGTCGCCGGACACGCGCAAACTGTTTTTAAGTTACGTGAACCCGGCCTCCTTTGCCTCGCCCACCTACAACCAGACCGTGGAATCGACGGACATCTCCTTTTCCGTGAAGCCGGACAGCCGGACCACCAGAACCGATGAGAACGGCAACTCCATCGTGGAGGCCACGTGGGAAAACCCGGCCCAGCCCATTGCCGCCACCCTCTCCTTTACCGTGAAAAACCGCGTGAAGCTGGACACGCTCAAGACCTCGGCCCCGTTCCCGGCGACCGGGCTTCCCGCCGACGTGACGCCCTACCTGGCCGCCACCGACCAGGTGCCGGCCGCCGACCCGGCCATCCGGCAGAAGGCAAAGGAACTGACCGGGTCGGCCAAAACCCAGTTCGACGCGGTGCGCCGGGTACTCACCTGGGTGATCGACCACATGCACTATGTGCAGCCGCCGGAAAACTACGACGGCATGTACGCCTTTACCACCGGCAAGGGCAACTGCCAGAACTACTCCCACCTGTCCGCGGCCCTGCTGCGGGCCTCGGGCATCCCGGTGCGCATCGTCAACGGCGTGACCCTGAAGACCCCCTACGAGATCAAGCAGGGCACCGGCACGCTGGTGATGAAGAACGCAGAGGGCCGCCACTCCTGGATTGAGGTCTATTTTCCGGACTTAAAATGGGTGCCCTTTGACCCCCAGTGCACCGAGCTGTTTGTCAGCAACCGGTTCATCCGCGTGGAAACCGGCGTGGACAACAACGACACGGAAAACGACGGCCTGATCCGGTGGACCCGGGTCAAGGGCTCCACGGGCAAGCCCACGTTCCGGGAGGATATCCGGGCAGATTTTCTGTCCGACAGCGTGACCCTGGCCGGCGTCAAGGCCGACTACGGGCCGAAAAACAACATGTTCGGCCCGTCGGTGACCGCCCAGTTTGAAAAGGTGACCAAGGTTTACAAGGAGCCCGAGCCCAAGCCGGTGCCGCCGAAACAGTTAAAGGTCCTGACCTTTTCCAAACCTTTTGTTTTTGGCAACCTGGAGTTTCCCAGGAGCCTCGACTTCCAGTCGGCCCGGGCCCGCACCGAAGAAGACCCGGACGGCAGCATGAAGCTGGTCAAGACCTTTCTGGTGGAGACCGCCGAGTACGTGACCACCCAGGGGAAAAAGTACGCCCAGTCCTTTATTCTGGACAAGCCGGTCAAGCTTTCCGCCATCGGCCTGGCACTGCACAACTTCAGCTCCGACGGCCAGCTCTGGGTGGAACTGCTGGCCGATAAAAACGGCATTCCCGACCGGCAACTGGCCACCAGCGACATGATGTTTCTGGCCGACCGGGTGTACACCCCCGGCTACGAGTGGGTTGACTTTGCGTTCAACGGTCAGGACATCATCCTTCAGCCGGGCCGTTACTGGGCGGCCCTGGGCTTTACCGGCGGGCCCATCGTGAACTGGTTCTTCTCCTACGGCAAGCCCACCGGCCCCCAGGACGGCACCCGGTTCCGGACCCTGTTCGACGAGCAGTGGAGCCACAGCCACGCCTTTGAATTCAACTACCGGGTCACGGGGTTTGTGCCGGAGAATTTTTAGGGCCGTGTCAACAGAGAAGGGTGGTTTATGCCAACTGGAATCTGGAAGCCTGAAGGCTTCCGCTACACCTGACGGTGGAGGTCCAGGTAATGATGATGTAGCGGAAGGCTTTAGCCTTCCATCCGGATTTTAGCGACATTGCTACCCGGCATTAGATACTGAAGTACAGGGTCATTGGGGAGCGAAGCGCGCGGCAATCTCATGGCATACGGGATTTTGAAGAAGACTGCTTCGCCCGCGGCCTGATAACGTTTTAAAACCGACATTCGTTTGAATCACAATTGGGATAAATTTCGATACCGATACCGATAGCGATTTCGATTGGGGGCAATAATAAAGGAGGCTGCGATGCAGAGCTATGACCACCGCATGGGCGTACTTCTCAACAAGCACCGGATCCGTATTTTCTATCGAAGCTGGACCGTGGAAAACCCCGTTGGACTGGTCTTTCTCTGCCACGGCCTGGGCGAGCACTCGGGACGGTACAGCCACCTGATTCAAACGCTCCGGGGCCGGGGCATATCGTTTTACGCCCTGGACCACAAGGGCCACGGCAAGTCCGGGGGCAAGCGGGGTCACACCGACACCTTCATGGACTACTGCGACGACATTCACCAGTACATCACCACCCTGATCCGTCCCGACGTGCCGGACCTGCCCATGATCCTGCTGGGCCACAGCATGGGCGGCCTGATCGCTGCCCTTCACGCACAAGTCTTTCCCGGCGACATCAACGCCCTGGTGCTCTCGTCGCCGGCCTTTGCGCCCACGGTGCCGGTTCCGCTTTTCCAGCGGCTGGCCGCGTCCCTGGCCGTGAAAATCATGCCCCGGCTGGCCCAGGAGAACAAGCTCGACCCCGAGCTTCTGTCCACGGACAGAAAGACGGTGGACGATTATAAAAACGACCCCCTGGTCCACACCACGGTCACGGTCCAGTGGTTTACCCAGTTCATGGCCACCACCCGGCAATGCATGGAACGGGCATCGGAAGTCAATCTGCCCCTGCTGGTGTTTCACGGTGGCAAGGACGCCATTGTCTCGCCCGACGGCAGCAGCCGCTTTTTTGAAAAGGCGGCAAGCTCCGACAAAACCCTGAAAATCTTCGACGGCCTGCGCCACGAGACCATGAATGAAACCCCGGAAAAACGGGAACCGGTTTTAAAGATGGTGTCAGACTGGATCCTGGACCACGCGAAGAAATAGGGGGACATACTTTTCTTTGACGCAAAGAAAAGTACCAAAAGGAAACCTGCTGTCCCTTTGCTTTGTGATGCGTCATCAAACAGCAGCCGTGGATGAGGGTATGAAGGCCAACTTTTTATCTGGATTCCGGCTCGCGTTTCGCTTCGCTCCACTTGGCCGGAATGACGACGCCGGCAGGCCGCTGGTTGCGGAGGGACAACCGTTTCAGGAGGAGATTGCCACGTCGCATTCGCTCCTCGCATTTGGAAGGCTGAAGCCTTCCGCTACATTTTCATACCCTGTAAGGATAACATTGATGTTCTTGCCTTTTTTATTTAATGGCACGTACAACACGACACCGGGCTTGCTTGTGATCGGAATTCCGATTCGATTTCGATACCGATACCGATAGCGATTTAATAAGGTATCAGGAGACCCCGTACTGTTTCAGTTTTTTCTGCAATGTCTTTCGCGTGATGCCCAGGCGGCGGGCCGCCTCGCTTTTGTTGTTATCCGTGGCTTCCAGGGTCCTTAAGATGGCGTCCTTTTCCACTTCAGACAATGGCAGGCCGTGGGGCGCCGGGGCGGTGCCCGCAACGGCAAAAGAGGGGGCGGCCGGGGACTGTCTTGCGGCCATTAGCAAAACATCCTCCCGGGAAAGATACTCCGACCGGGCCAGGACCACGGCCCTCTCCACCGCGTTCATCAGCTCCCGCACGTTGCCCGGCCATGAATAGGCGAGCAGTGCCTCCATCGCGTCGGGAGTAAACCCCAGAATCTGTTTTTTGTTCTTGGCGGAAAACTGCATTAAAAAATGGTGGGCCAGTTCGGGAATGTCCTCTTTTCTGCTGCGCAAAGGGGGCACTTCCAGGTTCACCACGTTGAGCCGGAAAAAAAGGTCCTCCCGGAAAGCGCCTTTGTCCACCAGTTGCCGCAGGTTTCTATTGGTGGAGGCGATCACCCGCACGTCCACGTGAATGGTGCGCTCGCCGCCCACCGGGGTCACCTCTTTTTCCTGAAGCACCCGCAGCAGCTTGGCCTGCATGGACAGGGGCATCTCGCCGATCTCGTCGAGCAGGATGCTGCCGGTATCGGCCAGCACGAACCGCCCTTTTTTGCTCTTGTCCGCGCCGGTAAAGGCCCCTTTTTCATGGCCGAAAAGTTCGGACTCCAGCAGGGTCTCGGTAATGGCGGCGCAGTTGATCTTGACAAAGGGGCCGTTCTTGCGGCCGCTGTTATAATGAAGGGCGCCGGCAATAAGTTCCTTGCCGGTGCCCGACTCGCCGGAAAGCAGAATGCTGGCGTCGGACGGGGCCGCCTGCTCCACGGTTTCCAGCAGCCGGGTCATGGCCGGGCTGTTGCCGATGATCTGGTCCCGTGAAAACCGGCTGCCCAGGCGCTCCTTCAGGCTGGTGTTTTCCCGGCGCAGCCGGGCCGCCTCCAGAATCCGCTCCATGGTGAGCCGCAGCTTTTCAAAATCCAGGGGCTTGGTCAGATAATCGTAGGCCCCTTTTTTAAGGGCTTCCACGGCCGTGTCCACCGACGAAAAGGCGGTCATAATGATGACCGGCACGGCCGGATTGTAGGCCCTGATCTGTTCCAGTGCCTCCATGCCCGACAGGTGGATCATCTTCAGGTCCATCAGCACAATGTCCGGCGAACCGGCCTTGACCCGCTCCACCGCGGTCAGGCCGTCGTCGGCCTCGATCACGGCATATCCCCACCCCTCCAGCAGGGTGCAGAGCATGGACCGGTGACCGGCGTCGTCGTCAACGATCAAAAGCACGGGTTTCTTTTTCATGACGCTTCCTTTGCTCCGTCCGGAACGCGGATATGGAAGGTGGTGCCGTGGCCGATACGGCTCTCCACGGTGATGGCGCCGCCCAGGGTCTCCACCAGTTTGTAGACAATGGCCAGGCCCAGCCCGGTACCCCGGCTTCGCGTGGTAAAATAGGGATCAAATATCTGGTCCATGTCCTTTTCCGCGATGCCGTGGCCCGTGTCCGACACGTCAATAACGATGGCGTCGCCGTCACTGGCGTCCAAAACCGTTACGGAAAGCCGGCCCCCGCTTTCCATGGCGTCCACGGCGTTTAAGTAAAGGTTGAGCAGCACCTGGTTCATGCGGTCCCGGTCGGTCCGGATGGTGGGCCGGGTGGTATGGATATGGGCGCTGCTCTCGATTCCCTTGTTGGCAAAATCGTTTTCCATCAGCCGCAGGGAGTGTTCGATCAGTTCGCCGGGGGGCACGTCGGTCATCTCCAGGGAGATGGGCCGGGCAAACTCCAGAAGCTGGGTCACGGCCCGGTTGAGCCGCTCCACCTCGTAAATCATGGTGTCAGCCGTTTTTCTGTCCCGCTCCGAGTCCGAAAATTTCTCCTTGAAATAGGTGGCAAATCCCTTGATGGAGCTCAAGGGGTTGCGGATCTCGTGGGCCACGCCCGCGGCCAGCTTGCCGATGGCCGCCAGTCGACGGCTGCGGGCCACCTCTTTTTCCAGGCGGCGAATGCCGGTAAGATCCTTTAACAGCAGCAGGTAGCCGGAAACCCGGCCGGCGTCGTCCCGGATGGGCGATGCCCCGATGTCCAGAACCCTGGAAACGCCGTCGGGCCCGGTCACCTCGACCTCGCCGGACACGTTGCCCCCGGCCTGGGTCACCTGTTCAGCTACCTTCGCCACCGCCGGCGGCAGAGCGCCCATGTCGCCAGGCGCGTCATCATTGTCCACGGCCGCCACGCCCAGGATCTCCGAAGCCCGGCGGTTGCACGAGGTAATCCGCCGGTCCGGCCCGAAGGTGACAAGGCCGGCGGGCATGTTGGCGACCACCTCATCAGACAGCGCCTTGACCCGGACAAAGGAAGACCGGGCCGCCCGGTAGGCCTGAATAAAGAAAAGCGCCAGCATGCCGGTGCAGACGATGAGCAGCATCACCACGCCGTTGGTGACCGCGTGACGGATATAGGCGGACCGGGCCGCGTCGATCCGCTCCATGTCGAACCCCACGAAGATATACTGGCGGACCGGGGGCCGCTCCATGTCCCGGAAAAAATGCATGGCGCACCAGTCGTTGAGCATCTGCTTGTGCTCACCGGGCGGCAGCCGGTCGATCATGCTTTGCAGCCTTCCCCGGACCGGCGGCGGCCGGTCCGGAGTAAACCGCTTGAATACCTCGAATACCGAATCTCCGCCGTTTTCCACCCGCCGGTACAGGACAACAGCCGGCTCTTTTTCGGAAAAATCGGGAAGCGGGGAATATACGGCGCCTACCTTTTCCGGCTCGCTGTGGGCAAGAATCCTCCCCTTATCGTCGGTGATCAGGATATAGGCGATGTCTTCCTGAAGGGCGGTTTCCATCAGCAGGCGCTGGACCTTTTCTCCACCCCACATCATCACCATCACGCCGGTGCGGGCACCGGCCTCAAACGAACGTATCAGGGCCGCGCCCCTTCCCCTCAGGTTCTCTATGACCCGCTGGTCATGGGTTTGAATGTTATCGAGAATGACAAATACAAATATGGGTACGGCGATCAGGAGCACACCGATCATGCCGAAAAGAGTGATTCCCTTGATCGAGACCTTCCGTCTTTGCCTGGATGTCATTGCCGTTCCGTTTTAAAAAAGTTTTGATTCACACTCCCGGAGCGGACCGGCACAGCGGCCGGCTCCGGAATAAATATAAATATAATGAAGGCATGCAAGACAGGTGCCCGAAATGTCATACCGCGCCGGTCCTGCAATGGCGGCTATCGCCCATCCAAAGCCTGTATATTTTTTATGCGGATGGATACAAAATATGCATAAAAATTACCCACCATGAGCAAAAAAGATACATCAAAAAATACAGGAAAACAATATAAATACGCAAAAACAGGTTCTTATAAAAAAAGGCAGTTCTGGCACGGCAGTTGCTATTCATCACTGCAAACGCGGAAGCGAAAAAGAATTAGAAAAAACAACAGACACGAATTAAAACCAGAAGGAGAACGCAATGAATAAAAAGATACTGATCGTCGGCATGTGCATTATCGCCCTTGCCGTTGCCTCAACCGGTTTTGCCTGGGGTCCGGATCGCGGCGGGGACTGTCCCGGAAAGCGGTCCCCTGGTGCTGGATGTAACCAGAAGGGCGGCGCATGGGGGCTGAACCTTTCGGACGAGCAAAGAGAAAAAATTGACGGCCTGCGACAGAAATTCATTGACGAAAGCGCGGCCCTTCGGATTCAAATCAACACCGCTTCGGAAAAGGTGGCCCTGCTGATGGAAACCTCCAAGCCGGATAAGCAGGCGGTGAAAAACGCGGTCAAGGAACTTTCCGACCTTCAGGCCCAGCTGGTCCAGAAACATATCGACCATGTGCTGGCGGTAAAAGAAGTTGTTCCTGAAGCCGGCAAACGCATGGGTTTTCAAGGAACGGGAATGATGAACGGTCCGTGTTTCGGTTTCGGTTACTGCCAGAGATAAACGACCGGGCAATGCGGTGACGCCCGGGCTGTTGGCCTCCTCCCCTTTCAGCCCGGGCGCTTGCCGAAATTGACCCCAAACGGCTCCTCCCCGGCTGTGCCCCCTGCCTCCCCCCCCTCCCCCAAAAACGTGGGGGGCACAGCCTTTCCTTTGACCCGGATATTTCATGAGTTTATTCAAATGAAATATCCGGGTTGAAGCCACCCCGGACGATCCCACTCGTACGCTTGACTGTAATCCCGCTGTTGGTCTTCCTCGATACCGGCACCGATCCCGATTTCGAT
>JBMORB010000179.1:0-2668 GCA_049320925.1 Thermodesulfobacteriota bacterium
CGTGGGGTCATTATGGGCCAGCACCCGGTTGGCGCCCTCCCCAACGATCTGGCCGTCGCGCACCACCACCGCGCCGAACGGCCCGCCGTCGCCGGCCGTCATACCTGCCCGGGCCAGTTCAATGGCACGGCGCATGAATGTGTCGTGCATCTCCACGGATTGACTGTCCCCGCTTTATCTTTTCAACCGGTAAACCGTTGACGCCTCGGCCCATGCCGTGGGTTCAAGTCTGTTGAGACGGCGCACCAGATCGCTGATCATTCCGGTTGAGTTCTGGTCATAGACCTGAAATGATCCTTCTTTAAAACCCAGGGAAAGCAGGTCCTCTTTCTGCCGGGTGGCCACCAGCTTGATTTTTTCTTCTGCCGTGTCGCCCTTGTGGCCGGGGAGAAACATTGCTTTCAGCTCAATGGCGCTGCCCGCCGGTGGAAACTGAGAGGTCTGTCCGGCCCGGATAAAATTATCCGGCATGGCCGCGTTGGGCAACAGCAGGGTCACGGAGCCGTCAGCCGCAATGGAAAAAATGTAAACATAGGCGTCCTGGCTGACCTTGTAAAAAAGTTGAACCGCGTCGCCCTCCTTTAACTCCGTCTGTGACAAAAAAAGTTCAGCCGACAGGCCTTCGCCTTTTTCAGGATAGACCGGTTCGACCCTGGCGGAAATTGTTGTCCGGTAAAGCGACCTTTCCTTTGAATCCCAGTCCGCGGAAATCACTTTCTCCTCAACAATTTTGCCCCGCACCGCGGCATATATCAGGTCATCGGCCACCTGGCTGTTGGAAACCAGGGTGTGGGATTTGATGAAAACCCCCACCGCTTTTTCAACGGCTTTGCTTTCCGCGTCCCGCCGGGAACGGTCCTTGACCTCTTTGGCGGTGTCAAAATCGCCCAGCCACGCCTCACCGGTTGCCTCCACCCAGACCGGCGCATCAGCAGCCGGGCAGACCAGGGGGATTATCAGCATCACAACCAGAAAAACAATCGCTTTTTTCATCATGCCTTCCTCATTGTTTTACCACTTTCAGGCCTTATTCTATCAGGCTGAACCTGTTTTTAATCGTATCCGCATCCGGCGCGAGGCTGGGGCTTTGCTTAACATTCAGCCGCCGGGCAGCGTCCTCCACCTGCGGTTTGATGGTTGTGTAGATATCGGCAAGGTCGGTTTTGCCGTCTTTTAACGCCCTGAGAAAATAATAGGTCAGAACGCCGTGTCCCTTGTCCGGGGCCGAGGTGGATATCTGGCTGCCCTGGGCCGCGGTAAGCACGGCCATGCGCGACGGCAGGGGACCGGAAGACGCGGTCATCACCAGGGGCCTTGCGCCTTTGGCCAGTACGCTCCTGCCCCCGGCGCCGGAAAAACAGGAATCCAGCACCACGATAACCTCTTTTGCGGGAAGTTTTCCCAGACTGTCATACAGCCTCTTTAAAGAATAACCGGTTACGCCGAGATAGCTGGGGTCTCCGTCATAAGGCACCAGATAGGCTTCGCCGGTGGCCGGTTCCGGCGCGCCATGGCCGGAGAAATAGACAAACACCGTGCTCTGGTTTGTCACCTGATTGGGCAGCCATGCCTCCAGGGCTTTTGCCATGCCGGATCGGGTGGCCCGCTGGTCGGTCATCAGTTCGATGTTTCTTTCCTGAAACCCCAGGGCCGCCAGATAGGCTTTCATCGTTTCCGCGTCTTTTCTGGAATAGTCGGATCGGGGTATTGCCTGATACTCCTCGATGCCGATCACGACCGCATATGCGCTTTCTTTAGGCATTGCCTTTGCGAAAGGAGGGTGGTCCACATCGGACGAGACTGGACGATTGTCGCCCCGACCCTGCACGACACCGGCCTGCGCCTGGCCCACATTCACCCGGTTCCGTTCTTCCCTGACTTTTTCGATCAGGGCCGCGCCTTTAGGGCCCGATATCGCAATTGCATGGTCCGCGTCCGCGCCCCTTTCCAGCAAAACCCTTACCGCTTCCGTTTTCCCGTTAAAGGCGGCCCAGGACAGGGGGGTGTCCCCACCGAATTTCGTGGCATTCATATCCGCCCCTCTGTCAAGAAAAAGCCTTATAAGATCGGCCCGGCCGTATTCCGCCGCCAGTATCAGGGGGGTACCGAAAAGGGTATTGCCTTTGTTGACATCCGCGCCGCTATCCATCAAAAGCCGTGCGATCTCAACGCGGCCATTGACAGCGGCCTGCATCAGGGGCGTAAAACCCCTGCCGTCCGCCTCATTGACATCCGCGCCCTGGCGGATCATTCGGGTGATCTTTTCAGCGTCCCCTTCCGGAACGGCCCGGATCAAGGGCGTCGAGCATCCGACAAAACAGATCATCAAAAAAAACCAGACACAACCAACAGTGACATTCCTCATGCAACCCCCTTATTTGCGCTATGGTCCCAAAAGCTGCGGCGTCTGTTCATTGTTGTACTGCTTGCGCGCGACGCGCTCCACCTGGGGCTTGAGGTAGCCGTACAGGTCGCCCATGCGAAGGGAGCCGTCCGGGTTGACCCCGTTGCCATCCTTGATGCCTTTGAGCATAAAATAGGTGAACAGGCCGTGGCCTTTTTCATCATAGGTGGAGCTGATCTGGTCTCCGGATGAGGCGGCCAGTACGGTCATGTTTTTTGATATGGCCGCCCCGGTCTGAAGGTTCATCACCAGGGGCCGGGCACC
>JBMORB010000180.1:0-2662 GCA_049320925.1 Thermodesulfobacteriota bacterium
GCCGCCCATTTCGCGCTCGCCGTAAACGTGGTCCACATAACGCCCGGGATACGCGCGAATACGCTCATGGGCCATTTTTAAGAGATCCTCGCGCTTGCCGAAGGTGAGGGCCTCCATGGGGCAGGCTTCCACGCAGCCGGGAAGGAGGCCCTCCTTCAGCCGGGGCTCGCACAGCGTGCATTTGGTGACCCGGGGGGTAAGGACCTTGTCGTACTCATAGCACGGAATCTCGAAGGGACAGGCGATCATGCAGTAGCGGCACCCCACGCACACGGAAGCGTCATAGGTCACCGGCCCCTGGGGACTCTTTTTAAAAGCCTTTACAAAGCAGGCCGAGGCGCAGGCCGGTTCCAGGCAGTGGTTGCACTGGATTTTGCGGAACACCGGTCTGGATGCGCCGGCCGGGGTGTAACGGTTGACCACCGTGAATGTTCCGGCACTGGTGCGGCGTCTCTCATTGAGAACCGACAGGTCGTCAAAGGGCTTTTCCGGGGCGGGCAGCTCGTTGACCTTGTTGCAGGCCGCTTCGCAGGCCCGGCAGCCCACGCACCGGGTGGCGTCGAACAGGACCCCGACGGAGTCGGCATATCCCTTAAAATCGGGCCCGGCGGCCGTTGCGTGCCGGACCCCGGCCAGGCTGACCCCGGCGGCTCCCATCCAGGCTAAAAATTTTCTTCGCGATATGGACATACGCACTCCCTCAAATGGCGTTATTTTTTTGCGTGACAGTCGGTGCAGCCGGTTTTTTCAATCTTCATGGCCTGGTGGCATCCGATACACTGCTGGTGGTAGGCCCCTCTTAAGCCGGGCATCAGCGGGCTGGCGTCGGCGTCCGGCTTGTTGTGACAGCTGGCGCAGCGCGGAGGCTTGGTGCCGGCCGGGCTGTTATGATGGCATCCCTGGCACAGGGCGGTTTCACCGTTATGGAAAAAGGCGGCCAGGTTGTTGCCGGCCACGCCTTTTTTCAGCGCCGTATAAATTTTGCGGTGAGGCAGTTTGGCTTCCCTGTACTGATCCGGCGTTTTGGGATCGGCGGACGGGTCGGCCATGGTGTCGATGACGACGTTTTCAGGAACCGCATCCATGGCCAGGGCCGGTCCGGCGGCGGGCCGGGCCTTGAGCATGGCCGCGGCCATGGCGCGGCGGCCGTCGCTGTTTAATTCGGCCAGGGAAGTGTTCGGATTGGGGGGCGCCTTGTGGCAGGCGGCGCAGTCGGCCTCGTCCTTCTTTATGGTCCGGGGCATGGCCGAATGACAGCCGATGCAGGCCGCTTCCTCGGCAAGGGCCTTGTGGCAGCCCACGCAGCTTCGTTCGGCATCCTCCTTGTGCATGGAGAGCATAAGATTGATGTCTCCGCCCTTGTCCGAAACCCCGGTCAGCGTGTGGCAGGCGACACAGGCGGTCATCTCGGCGTGATGGCAGACCCGGCAGGTGTCGTTGGCCGTTTCGTGGGCCTTGTGATTGAAGGCCACGGGCTGCATGAGGTTTTTGTTGCCGCCGGCCGGTCCGCCGGGCGCAAACGCCATGATCAGCGCCGCGTCAGGCTGGCCCCGTTCATAGCGGGGGATATCCTTGACCTTTGCGATCAGGGCCTGCTGCTCAGGGTCGTGGCATCCGCCGCAGTCGATGGGGCCGCTGTTTTTACCGGTCTCTTTCACGTTCCGGTGGCAGGTGATGCAGGCTTCGTGGGCCGCGGCCCGCATGGGGCTCCGGTTTTCCACCTTCACCTCGCCGTGGCAGTAGCGGCAGGAACCTTCCTTTCCCTTTACATAAACGAGTTTTTCGGTTTCCTTATTGTATTCGTGGTGACACTGTTCGCATTTGTTTTCCCGGGCCCTGGTGTGCCGGAAGTGGAGCGAATGGTCAAATCCCATGGGAACCTGGCCGGGCGTGTATTTCGGGTTTTTGGCGTGACAGGCGTTGCAGGAGACCGGGCCGCCCGTCTCTCCTCTGGCCAGGGTCTGCTCGTGGCAGTCGATGCACTGGCCGTGATAAATGTTACGCACGGTTTCGGCATCCTTGTTTTCCAGTCGCTTGAACAGGTAAACCAGCTCATTGTTTGTGGAGTCGGGCTTTTTCTCATGGCAGACCGAACAGTCCTGACCCTTTTTTGTCACCGCCTTCTGGTGGGCGTCGTGAGGAAAGGGTACCGGTTTTCTTTTGATGGGGCCGAAAACCTTCATGCCGTCAATCATCAGCAGGTCGGGCCGTTCTCCTCCGGACTGCTCTTTGCCGGAGGCCATGGTATCGCGGGCGTGGAGCGTGATGTTGATGGTCAATACAAAGGTGATGAAAATGACGACGGGCAAAAGAATCTTTCTCATAAACGATCCCTTGTTATGGCTTGACGGACAGCGGAAGGCCGGATCGCGCGCCCCTGTGCGGTGGCGCACCGGCATCGGCGGGTTTTGAATTTGTCAGGCGCTGGATACATAAGTTATATCCGCTTAATTGAGTATGATAATACTGCTATCATAAAGGTATAGTATTATCCTACCAAAACAGTATGAGTTAGGTAATAGAATTAGCGATCGGGGAATCTGATGTCAAGAAAAATTTTTACTTCCAGACATGATTTTTATAACTATATGATTTTAAATAAAATAAATTTTTAAATTTTTTTCCGGACGACCTTGGAACAGAGGCTGATCCTGTGAATAAC
>JBMORB010000181.1:0-2658 GCA_049320925.1 Thermodesulfobacteriota bacterium
TCCATCCGCCAGTGCCTGCTCGTGAATATCATTAAGGAACCGCCGGAGCGCCAGGGCAAAATTAAGGACAATCAGTCCGGCCAGGGGCACGAAAATGATATCCACAAACCATGTGGAGTAAAAATCCGCATGGGCGATGACATCCGGTTCGTGGTGATGGGACCAGCCAAAACCGATGGCGGAAAGCCCGATGGCGTCAAATATACTCGTCATGGTATCGCCGAACTGGACGGTGATAAACGCCAGAATAGCGAAAATAATGGCGGGAACGGCGATCAGAATCGGCAGTTTCTTGGGATCATTGACCGCCTTACCCACCGCTTTGGGTGCGGCGTAGTCGGCAATGGCATAGGACCGGATCGCGGCCAGCACATCACCGGGGGCCGCGCCCCGCGGACACTTGGTGGAACAGTCGCCGCACTGGTGACACAGCCAGATATCCACGTCCTTGACCAGCTTGTCGCGGAGTCCCCAGGAAGCGGCAATCATCTCTTTTCTGGGAAACGGCTTGTTGTCCGGCGAAATCGGACACACCACCGAACAGGTGGCGCACTGAAAGCACTTTTTCAGGGTATTTCCGCCCAGCCCGATGACCTCGTTAATGAACCCCAGATCAGGCTCGGCCATATATCTTTCACTCATGTTGAAGCCTCCTTGTGATTAACCGTAAACGGGGACTAGAAACCCTTGAACGGGTTGGGACCCAGGGCCTCTACCTCCTCCACGAACGCGTTGATGATCTCCGGGATCCTGTGATAGTCGTCGATGGCCACCTCTTTCTGGGTCACCCGCTCCTGCTCCAGGGCCAGGGACTTGAGGGCGTCGCCGATCTTGGTCATCCGGATGCTGGCCAGCTCGCTTCCCTTGACGAAATGGCACTGGTAATCGTCTCCGTGCTTGCATCCGAGAAGGATGGCGCCGTCCATGCCCTGGGAAAGGGCATCCTTGATCCAGATCACGTTGACCGAACCCAGGCACCGCACCGGGATGATGCGCACGTCGGCGGAGAAGGAAAGCCGGTTCATGCCGGCGATGTCGATGGCCGGGTAGGCGTCGTTTTCGCACACCAGGGCCAGAATACGCAGGGGCGGCTCCTCGTAATCATCCGCCGACGGAACCTTGATGGCCTTGACCATGCTGCCGATGCTGGTGATGTTGTAATCGGCGAACCCGATAACACGCTCGGGGCAGGCACCCATGCAGGTACCGCACCGGCGGCACCGGGTGGGGTTGGGTTTCGGCGTTCCCCGCTCGTCATCGTCCAGGGCGCCAAAAGGACATTCTTCCGTGCACCGCTTGCACTGGGTGCAGCGCTGGAAGAAAAAGTCCGGGAAAGTCATGTCCCCGGACCGGGGATGCACGGCCACACCGCGGTTGGCCGACTCCAGGCACTGGATGGCCTTGAGGGCCGCGCCGGCCGCGTCTTCCATGGACTCTTCAATAGTCATGGCCCGGCGGATGGAACCGGCGGCATAAACGCCGGTCCGCTGGGTCTCATAGGGGAAACAGATGAAGTTGGAATCCGCGTACTTTTCGAATATGGCGTTGTCCCTGAATCCGGGGCCCTGGCGGTAGGCCAGGTTGACCACGGGGTCGTCGGCCGTCGCCGGTACCATGCCGGCGGCCAGCACCACCATGTCGGCCCGGACCTTGAGCTTTTCACCCAGCAGCGTGTTGTCCGCCTCCACGACCAAGCCGCTTCCGTTTTTCGATACGTTGACCACTTCACCCTTGGTCATGAAAATACCGGGGTCCTGCTGCATGCTCTTGTAGAAATTCTCGGACAGTCCCGGGGTCCGCATGTGCTGATAAAAGATGTAGGCCTTGCCGTCGCTGTAGTCTTCCCGCACATACTTGGCCTGCTTCAGCGAGGCAATGCTGGTGACCGACCCGCAGTAAGCAAAATCGGCGTCCTCGCCTCCCTTGCCCGGGCTCTGAATGAAGACCACGGATTTGGCTTCCTTGCCATCCGAAGGCCGGACGATCTTTCCCCTGGCCGCGATCTCCTCGAACTGGGTGTTTGTCACCACATCGGGAATCTGGCCGATGCCCAGGTGAGCAAAAGTCTCGCCTTCCAGTGTGGCGGGTCGCCAGCCGGCGGCCAGAATGACGGCACCGAACTTTACTCCGTTGGGGTCGAACTTGAGCACGTCCTCCTTGCCTTCGTTATATTTCTTGTAGGCCTCGAACTGCTGTTCCGCGGTCAGTTCCTTGCCGCTGGCATCCACTTTCATTTCCGGAGGCAGAGGAAAGGGAACGTCAAAGGGGTGTTTTTCGCCCGGCTTTTTCAGCGTGACGGTAAAGTCGCCGGGCTGACCCGCGATGCGCGCCACCACCGTGTCAGTCTTGACCGTGATGTTGGGATTGGCCTTCACCGCGCTGACCAGGTCGGCCACTACCGGCGGGATCAGGCTGTCATAGGGGCTTTTCACCGGTGACTGCTTGCGCATCCTGGCGGCAAAACCGCCCAGTGCGCCGCTCTTTTCAACGATGGTGACCTTGTATCCGGCCTTGGCCACATCCAAGGCCGCAGCCATGCCGGTCACGCCGCCGCCGAGCACCAGAATGTCACGGGTGAAGTTATCCAGCTTGTAGGGCGCGGGCGGATTGATCTGCTTGAGCTTGGCCATGCTCATGCGGATGCAGTCCTCGGCCAGC
>JBMORB010000182.1:0-2656 GCA_049320925.1 Thermodesulfobacteriota bacterium
CTTGGGCGGCTCGACCGCCGGCGCCGGCACCTGGGCGGGTTCCGGGCCGTCGGCTTTCAGGGCCAGGGCCAGGATCTCGTCCATGTGCTCGGACAGGATGATGTCCAGCTTTTTGGCGATGGTGGGAGGGATATCCTCCAGATCCTTTTCGCACTCCTTGGGAATGATGATCCGGTTGATGCCGCCCCGGTGGGCCGCCAGGATCTTGTCCCGGATGCCGCCCACGGGCAGGACCCGGCCCCGCAGGGTGATTTCGCCGGTCATGGCCAGGTTCCGGTAAACCGGTTTTTTCGTCAGGGCCGACACCAGTGAGGTGCACATGGTCACCCCGGCCGAAGGGCCGTCCTTGGGAATGGCGCCCTCGGGAACGTGGATGTGGATGTCGAGCTTTTTATGAAAGTCCGAATCGATCTTGAACTGGTCGGACCGGGACCGCACGTAGCTCAACGCCGCCTGGGCCGATTCCTTCATCACGTCGCCCAGCTTGCCGGTGATGGTCAGCTCGCCCTTGCCCGGCATGATGGCGGTTTCGATGCTCAGCAGCTCGCCGCCCACCTGGGTCCAGGCCAGGCCCGTGACCAGGCCCACCCGGTCGTCGTTTTCGATCTGGCCGTGCCGGTACGCGGGCGGGCCCAGGTACTTGGCCAGGGAGCCGGCGGTGATGTGAAAGCCGTGCTGGCCGTTGCCCTGTGCCACTTCCCGGGCGATTTTCCGGCAGATGGTGGAGATTTCCCGCTCCAGGTTGCGCACGCCGGCCTCCCGGGTGTAGCGCTGAATGATGGTGTAGAGCGCGTTCTTGGAAAAGGTGATCTCCCGGTCTTCCACGCCGTTGGCCTTGAGCTGCTTGGGAATCAGAAACCGGGTGGCGATGTTGTATTTTTCATATTCGGTGTAGCCGGGCAGCTTGATGATCTCCATGCGGTCCTGAAGGGGCAGCGGGATGCTGTGCAGGCTGTTGGCCGTGGTGATGAACATGATGTCGGACAGGTCGTAGTCCACGTCCAGGTAGTGGTCGTTGAACGAGTGGTTCTGCTCCGGGTCCAGCACCTCCAGCAGGGCCGCGGACGGGTCGCCCCGGAAGTCCATGCTCATCTTGTCCACCTCGTCCAGGCAGAACACCGGGTTGTTGACGCTGGTCTTGCGCAGGGCCTGAATGATCTTGCCGGGCATGGAGCCGATGTAGGTGCGCCGGTGACCCCGGATTTCGGCCTCGTCCCGCACGCCGCCCAGGGAGATGCGCACAAAGTGGCGGCCCGTGGCCCGGGCCACTGACTGGGCCAGGGAGGTCTTGCCCACGCCGGGCGGACCCACCAGGCACAGGATGGGGCCCTTGACCTTCTTGACCAGGGACTGCACGGCCAGGTACTCCAGAATGCGCTCCTTGGGCTTTTCCAGGCCGTAGTGGTCTTCGTTTAGAATGGCCTCGGCCTTTTCAATATCCTTGTTGACCTTGCTCTTATTGAGCCAGGGCAGGCTGATGAGCCAGTCGATGTAGTTGCGGATCACCGTGTGCTCGGCGGACATGGGCGGGGTGTTCTTGAGTTTTTTCAGCTCGTGCCGGGCCTTGCGCGCGCCCTCGGCGGACATCTTCTTTCGCTTGACCTGCCGCTCCAGCTCCTCCAGTTCTTCGCCGGCCTCGCCGTCGCCGCCCATTTCCTTCTTGATGGCGCGCATCTGCTCGTTGAGATAGTAGTTTTTCTGATGCTGCTCCATCTGCTTTTTGACGCGCTGCTTGATCTTCTGCTCGATGGTGGAGATTTCAATCTCCGAGCGGATGAACCCGGACAGTTCGGTCATCCGGTTTCTCAGGTCCGCCTCTTCCAGCAGGCGCTGCTTGTTCTTGATGTTGAAGGGCACGTGGGCCGCGATGGTGTCGGCCAGCTGGGAGGCGTTGGTGATGGCCGCGATGTTGTTCTGGATTTCCTGGGAAACGGCGTCCTTGTTGTGCTTCACGTAGGCTTCGAAGCTTTCGCGCACCGTCCGGGCAAAGGCGGCCTCTTCGGTCAAGGAAATGCCGGTCTCGATGACGGGGCAGACTTCCACCCTGAAAAAGTCGTCATCGGGCACAAAGTTGACGATGCGCCCCCGGACAGAGCCCTCCACCAGGGCCTTGACCGTGCCGTCGGACAGCCGGAGCATCTGCAAGACGGTGCCGATGGTGCCGATGGTGCGAATGTCGTTTCTGCCCGGCTCGTCGATGTCCGGCCGGGTCTGGGCCGCCAGGAAGATCCGCTTGTCCCGGTCCATGGCCGAGGCCAGGGCCGTAATGGAACGGGCCCGTCCGATGAACAGGGGCACCACCATGTAGGGAAACACCACGATGTCCCGCAGGGGCAGCAGGGGCAACGTGACGGGGGAGGAAGCGGCTTCCTCCTCCTGTTTGAACAGCTTGGGTATATGAATCATTGTACAACTGCCTGCCTGATGTGAATGTCAATCTTTTCGCTCTTCGGGAGCGATGTAGGGGCGGCCTTCAGGCCGCCTCCGGCACCGGGGAAGGCTTGAAGCCTTCCCCTACATGATACAGCGAGCCCATGGCGTCTTGTATTCGGGTCACGCCCGGATACTCCACGAGTCGATACGGGCTACGCCTGCTTCTTCTGCTTTTTGGCCTGCTCGAAGATCAGCAGCGGCTCTTCCTTTTTCTTGATGACCT
>JBMORB010000183.1:0-2651 GCA_049320925.1 Thermodesulfobacteriota bacterium
CATGCTGGGCGCCAGCGCCGTGCAGACAGGCAAATACGTGATGCAGGCGGCGGCCGGATGTCTGGGCTCGGAATCAGACCGGTGCAACATCTGCAACATCGGCCAGTGCCCCAAGGGCATCACCTCCCAGGACCCACGGCTTTACCGGCGGCTCGACCCGGAGGATGTGGCCCAGCGGCTGGTGGACATGTTCCTGAGCTTCGACACGGAACTAAAAAAAATCGTCGCGCCCCTGGGACGCTCCACGTCGTTGCCCATCGGCATGGCCGACGCCCTGGGTATCGACGATGCGGCGGCGGCGGAACGGCTGAACATCAAATATGTGGTGTAACTCAATAAAACGGCAAGGAACGGATGGTTTCGATGAGTGACCGTTACTACAGAATATCAGGAAAAAGCGAGGGCACCCGCCTGGAGTCACGGGTTCTGGAGGAGAGAGTCCAGCAGGCCGTGGCGGAGGGCCGGCGCCATATTGAGGTGGACGCCTTTGGCCAGCACGGCATCGGGGGCCGGCTCTGGAAGGCCGGCACCGACACGGTGCATGTGAGGATCATCAACCAGCCGGGCCAGCGGGTCGGGTCCATGGGAAGCGCCAACACCCGCATCGAGGTCATGGGGCCTGCTTCCGATGACGTGGGCTGGCTCAACGGCGGCGCGGAAATCGTCATCCGGGGCCACGCCGGCAACGGTCTGGCCAATGCCATGGCCCAGGGAAAGATATACGTGGCCGGCAACATCGGCGCCCGGGGTATGACCATGACCAAGCATAACCCCCGGTTTGCCCCCCCCGAGGTGTGGGTGCTGGGATCGGCGGGCGATTATTTCGGCGAATTCATGGCCGGCGGCATCGCCGTCATCTGCGGCATCGACGCGCAGACACCGGACAATGTACTTGGCTACCGCCCTTTGGTGGGCATGGTGGGCGGGCAGGTGATGTTCCGGGGTCTCCACAAGGGGTACAGCACGGCCGACGCCCGGCTGACAACGGTTTCCGACAGCCTCTGGGCCTGGTTTGTCGAAAATCTGAAAATTTTCCTCGACCGCATCGCCCGGCCCGGCCTTTTTGAACGGCTGGCCGACCGGAAGACATGGCAGCTTCTGGTTGCCCGCTCTCCCAAGGAAAGAGGCCAGGCCCGGAGACGGTCCATTGCGTCTTTTCACAGCGACATCTGGGACCGGGAACTGGGCGCCGGCGGCCTTATCGGCGACCTGACGACCCTTGACAGGTCACCCATCGGGCTGGTGCCCACGGGCGTCCTGCGGCGGTTCGTGCCGGTATGGGAAAACCAGATCTACAAAGCTCCGTGCGAAGCGGCATGCCCCACGGGCATACCGGTTCAGCAGCGGTGGGCCATGATACGTGAGGGTCGAGTGGATGAGGCCGTTGACATGGCCCTGATGTACACGCCTTTCCCGGCCACGGTGTGCGGCTACCTGTGCCCCAACCTCTGCATGCAGGGATGCACACGCAACAGCCAGACCATGATTCCCATTGATGTCGGACAACTGGGCCGGGCCTCCATCAACGCCAAGGCGCCGGTACTGCCACCCAAAAGCGGAAAAAAAGTGGCGGTGATCGGCGGCGGCCCGGCCGGCATTTCCGTTGCCTGGCAACTGCTGCAAAACGGTCATGAGGCCGTGGTATATGACACATCCGATACCCTGGGCGGAAAGATCTCGGCGGTGATCCCTGAAACCCGTATTCCAAAAGAAGTGCTTTCCGCCGAGCTGGAGCGTATTCGAAAGACGGTGCCCCATGTTCACCTTGAAACGCCCCTGGATCGGGAAGCCACCGAAAGGCTCAAGGCCGAATACGACGCCGTCGTTGTGGCCACCGGTGCCTGGAAGCCCAGGGTACTGCCGGTGCCGGGCAAGGAGCGCATGGTGACGGCCCTGGACTTCCTTGCCCGCGCAAAGTCCGGTGGTATCAGACCCGGCAAGCGGGTGGTCATCATCGGCGCCGGTAACGTGGGCTGTGACGTGGCCACCGAGGCTCATCGCCTGGGCGCAAAGGCCATCACGCTCATCGATGTTCAAAAGCCCGCGTCCTTCGGCAAGGAGCGGGAGGATGCCGAAGCAATCGGCGCCGTCTTCCGTTGGCCTGTTTTTACCCGTGAAATCACCGAACAGGGCGTAGTGCTCAATACAGGGGAACTGCTGCCCGCCGATACCGTGGTGGTTTCCATCGGCGATGCTCCGGACACCGGTTTTCTTCCCCGGACCGTGGAGACGGAACGCGGATTTGTCAGGGTCAACGAATTTTTCCAGACTTCCGACCCGGCGGTCTTTGCCGTGGGCGACATCGTAAAGCCAGGCCTGCTCACCGACGCCATCGGCGCCGGCCGCAAAGCCGCCGCCGCCATTGCCGACCTGCTGTCCGGGAAAGCACACAATCCCGACACGCGGACCGTCATCGACAAAAAGCGGGTCAGCCTGGAATACTTTGACCCCCGCCTGACCGGGTTCGATGACATGACCCAGTGTGGCACCCAGTGCTCTTCCTGCGGCAACTGCCGGGATTGCGGCATCTGTGTGGCAGCCTGCCCGCAGTCGGCCATCTTGCGCGAAGAACGGCCGGACAACGGTTTTGCCTACGTGGTGAATGAGGCCCTGTGTATCGGCTGCGGGTTCTGCGCCGGGGCCTGCCCCTG
>JBMORB010000184.1:0-19865 GCA_049320925.1 Thermodesulfobacteriota bacterium
GATCCCGATTTGGATAAGAGGTTCTCATGCAACTGCTTGTTAAGGTCATCATCAGCCTGGTCGTCATCCTGATCGCCACGGCAGTGGCCAGAAAGCTTCCCTCCCTGGCCGGCCTGATCGGCGTGATGCCCCTCACCGGCGCCCTGGTCCTGGTATGGGTCTACCTGGAAAACAGGGGGAACCCGGCCGTGATGCAGCCTTTTACCAGAGGCGCGATTTTCGGCATGATTCCCACGGCCCTTTTCTTTTTTACGGCCCTGGTCTGCTTTAAAAACCAGCTTTCCCTGCCGGCCACCCTGGCCGCCGGCTTTGCCGTCTGGCTGGCCGCGGCCCTGGTCCACCAGTGGATACTGTCGTAAAGGAATCGAATTGGGGATCGGGATCGAAGATGTTTAATTCCGACCACGCTTCGGATGACAAAAACAGGAAACCGTATTTATCACTCTGACGGGTGGCACGGGCAAAGGCCGAAAGGCCTTGCCCGTGGGATCCGGCCGGCAAAAAACACGGGCAAGCTGGCGCTTTTCCCGTGGCACCCGCGCAGCGAAACATAACCCTTTGCGCCTTTGCGGTGAAAAAACAACAGCAGCTCTGCAGGAATCAACTTTTACCCCGGAAAGGAAATGCCGAGATTGTTCGACCCCGACATCGATACCGATACCGATGTCGATGAGGACCATACAAAAGCCCCTTTAAAAACCTTGCTTTTCCCCCGGCCTGTGATTATTACTGAAAGCAGTACAAAAGCCGAAGGATACGCGCCGTGAGCAATATCTGGATCGCCCTGGGACTGACCCTGTTTGCCGGCATGGCCACCGGCATCGGCAGCGCCATCGCCTTTTTCGCAAAAAAGCAGAACTACCGGTTTCTGTCCGTGGCCACGGGTTTTTCCGCCGGCGTGATGCTCTATGTTTCCTTTGTGGAGATTCTGGCCAAGGGCGGAACGGCACTGACCCAGGCTTACGGCGAGATTCCAGGGGCATGGGTCAACGCGGCCGCCTTTTTCGGCGGCATCCTTCTGATCGGGATCATCGACAACCTTATTCCATCGGCGGAAAATCCCCACGAAACCCCGTCGGAGGCGCGAATGGCCGATTTCCGGGACGCCTGCGCCCTGTCCGACACCGGCCCGGCCGCCTGCGACAACGGCCGAAACGCGAAGCTTTTGCGCATGGGGCTGTTCACGGCCCTGGCCATCGGTATTCACAACTTTCCCGAAGGGCTGGCCACCTTTCTGGCGGCCCTTTCCGACCCGGCCCTGGGAGCGGCCATTGCCGTGGCCATTGCCCTGCACAACATTCCCGAGGGCATCAGCGTGTCGGTGCCGATTTTTTACGCCACCGGCAACAGGACAAAGGCGTTTGCATGGTCTTTGGCCAGCGGCATGGCCGAGCCCGTGGGCGCCCTGATCGCCTACCTGGGGCTGGTCTTCTTTTTCGGCGGTCCGTCGGGCGCCCTTCTGCCCCAGGTGATGGGCATCCTCTTTGCCGGCGTGGCCGGCATCATGGTCTACATCAGCGTGGACGAGCTGCTGCCCACCAGCCGGGCCTACGGCCGGGGACACGACTCCATTTTCGGCCTGGTGGCCGGCATGGCGGTGATGGCCGCCAGCCTGCTGATGATGAAATAGGACATGAGACGATTGAATCCGTTTTGTAAAAATCACAACCCACTGACGTCACGACACCCGGAGCCGCTCTGATGATCGCCGGAAACCCTTTTGTTGAAATCGCGGCCATCTTAGGCCTCGCCACCCTGATCGGCATTGTGGGCCAGAAACTGCGCCAGCCGCTGATCATCATGTTTCTCGCCACCGGCATTCTGGCCGGTCCGTCAGGACTGGGCGTCATCCAGCACTATCACCAGATTGAACTGCTGGCCCAGATCGGCATTGCCCTGCTGCTTTTCATCGTGGGTCTCAAGCTGGACCTGAACCTGATCCGCACCACCGGTCCCGTGGCCCTGGCCACCGGCCTGGGCCAGATTGTTTTCACATCCATCATCGGGCTTGCCATTGCCGTGGCCATGGGTATGGCCTTTCTGACCGCCGCCTATGTTGCCGTGGCCCTCACCTTTTCCAGCACCATCATCATCGTAAAGCTCTTGTCCGATAAAAAAGAGATCGACTCCCTTCATGGCCAGATCGCCATCGGGTTTCTCATTGTCCAGGACATTGCCGCCATCCTGGCCCTGGTGGCCCTGACCACCATCGGGGCCTCCAGCGGAGGAAACGGGTCACTGCGGCTTTCCTCCCTGATCATTGCCGCCAAGGGGCTGGGGCTGCTCGGGGCGGTGGGGCTCCTGATGAGGTATGTTCTTCCCCGCCTGACCCGGCGGCTGGCCCACTCACCGGAACTTTTGACACTGTTCGCCATTGCATGGGCCGTGTTTCTGGCGGCGGCCGGTGAATGGCTGGGGTTCAGCAAGGAGGTGGGCGCCTTTCTGGCCGGCATTTCCCTGGCCTCCACCCCGTACCGGGACGCCATCGGCGCACGCCTTGTCAGCCTTCGGGATTTTCTGCTGCTGTTTTTTTTCATCGACCTCGGCGCCCGGCTGGACTGGTCCACGGTGGGCACCCAGATGGTAGAATCCGTTGTGTTTTCCCTTTTTGTCCTTGTCGGCAACCCCCTGATCGTGCTGGTCATCATGGGGTTCATGGGATACCGGCGCCGTACCGGATTTCTGGCCGGCCTGACCGTGGCCCAGATCAGCGAGTTTTCCCTTATCGTGGCGGCCCTGGGCCTAAACCTCGGCCATATTTCAAAGGAGACCATGGGCCTGATCACCCTGGTGGGCGTGGTGACGATTTTCGCCTCCACCTACATGATCCTCTATTCCGGCCCGCTGTACCGGGTCCTGGCCGATGTGCTGAAAATATTCGAACGCCGCAACCCCTACCGGGAGGCGGCCACGGACGCCGTTCCGGAAACGCCAGCGGGCGGCATCGTCCTGGTCGGCCTGGGCAACTATGGCAGCGGGCTGGCCGAATACCTCATGCAGCGGGGCCGGCCCGTCATCGGGGTGGACTTTGATCCGGTGGCCATCGACAAATGGCGGGCCCGCGGCATACCCGTGCTGTACGGCGACATCGCCGACCCGGAACTTCACGAGCACCTGCCGCTCGGCAGGGCGCGGTGGGTGGTCAGCACGGTCCGCCTGAGAGACCTCAATCTCTCCCTTTTGCACACTCTCAAGCATCGGGGGTATGACGGCCGCATCGCGCTGACGGCCGTGAACCAGGAAGAGGTGGACGCCTTCAGGGAGGCGGGCGCGCACCTGATCTTTCGGCCTTTTTCCGACGCGGTGGAACAGGCCGCCGACGCCCTGGCTTACAGCATGGACTTTCTGCCGGAAAACATCGACTGGCCCATCGCGTTTCTCGAAGTCCGCATTCGCTCGGACGCCTCGGTTGTCGGTCGGACCATCCGCGACATTCCATTGCGGTCGGCCACCGGCGCCTCAATACTCGCGGTGAGCCGTGCCGGCCGCGTCTTTTACGAACCGGGACCCGATTTTCAGATTTATCCGGGAGACCGCCTGCTGACCATCGGAGAGCCCGGCGAGTTGAAGGAAGCCGAACAGATGCTCACCCATTTTGAAGTTCAGGCGGACAAGGACGCGAATGCCGACCGTTTTGAGATCGCCGAAGTGCGGGTGGCAAACGACTCGAAACTTTCGGGCCGGTCCCTGCCGGACATCCGCTTCCGCCAGACTTACGGCGTCACGCTGGTGGGAATCCGGCGCGGCAAGGAGCAGATCACGACCATCAGCCCGGCTGAAAAAGTGCGGGCCGGGGACTGCCTGATTGTCATCGGCACCACCGGCGCCATTGAAAAAATCAAAAAGGCGGCGCCCCTGTGAACAGGCCCTTTGCGAACATGTCCGCCCGGCCCCGCGACCCCTTTTTCTCCCGGCTGCCCCTGGCTGTCATCAAGCTGTTTCTGTTTGTTTTTTTCCGGCCCGCCTTTGCCTTTGCCACGGCCCGCTCCCCGGCATGGAACATCGCCTGGCTGCGGCTGCGGGACAAAAAGCACCCGTCGGCCCGGCAGGTAAAAGGGTGTTCGCTGAAAGAAATCTCCGCCGGCGGCGTGGCCTGCACGATGATTTTACCAAACCGGCTGGCACACAAAGACCGGCTGATTTTTTACCTGCACGGCGGGGCCTATGTGTGCGGTCCCAACCGGTTCCACTGGCCCATGCTGGCCGATTTATGCCGCCGCACCGGCATGGCCGCGGCCGTGGTCCGTTACAGCCTGGCGCCGGAGCGGCCCTTTCCGGCGTCCATCAATGATGCCATGACAGCGTATCGTTATTTTCAAAACCGGTACGCCGACATCTGCCTTCTGGGCGACTCGGCCGGCGGAGGGCTTGCCCTGGCCGCGGCCCTGAAAATCAAAGCGGAGAATCTGCCCCGGCCTTCCCGGCTGGTGCTGCTGTCGCCCTGGCTGGACATCACCCTGTCCAACCCCGAAATCGCGAATGTAAAAAACGACCCCTTCCTGGCCACCGGGGCGCTGGTTCCCATCAGCGAAGCCTATGCCGCCGGCCATGACACCAACGACCCCATGCTCTCCCCGATCCATGGGGATTTTACCGGCCTGCCGCCGACCTTGCTGTTTTGCGGAACAGCCGAAATCCTTGCGCCCGACTGCCGAAAATTCAGGGAAAAAGCCGGGGCCGCGGGCGTGAAAATTTTCTACGAACAGTGGCCGGACATGTTTCATGTGTGGATGGCGGCCCCATTGATTTCCCAGGCCGCCGAAGCCCGCAAAATCATGGCCCGGTTTATCGCGGCGCCGGACCCGGCCCCTGCCGGAGCAGCGCCATGAACATCTTTGTGCTGGACCGGAACGTGAAAAAATGCGCCCAATACCACTGCGACCAGCACGTGGTCAAGATGATCCTGGAAAGCGCACAGATGCTGTGCACCAGCTTAAGCAAGCGCGGCCATAAAACCCCGTACCGGCCCACCCACCACAACCACCCCTGCGTGCTGTGGGTGGATGCCTCCTTTGACAATTTTCTGTGGTTAAAGGCCCTGGCCCTGGAACTTAACGCTGAGTTTAAGTTCCGGTTTGAAAGGACAAAGGACCATGCGTCCGCCCTTGTCATCCGCGAACTGGAAGGCATGACCTACCGTCGCCGCGGCCTGACCCCCTTTGTCCAGGCCATGCCGGAAAAATACCGGTTTGCAGGCAACCCGGTGCGGGCCTACCGGGCCTTTTACAATGGCGACAAATCCCGCTTTGCCCGTTGGACAAAACGCCCGGAGCCGCCCTGGTTTAACAGGAATATTCAGCCGCCGGAATAACACTTTCATTCATCTTGCTCTTGCTCGTACTCGTGCTCGCCCCCGCCTGACCTTCTCCATCGAAATCTCTATCGGAATCGGGATCGAAACCGCAATCGAAAAGCAACACGTAACCTACCCGACCGCCAAAGCAAATTGCGCTTCATGTCGCTTTGCGGTATAGTCACAAGAAAGAAAGGGGCCACTCCTTGGCCCTGCTTTGTCGCCACAAGGAGGATACCCATGAACGAACATATTTCAGTCGACCCGAATGTTTGCCACGGTCAGGCCTGTATCAAGGGGACTCGTATTCCGGTACACCAGATCATTCGCATGCTGGCTGGCGGAGACAAAATAGAGGACCTGTTAAAAGACTACCCCTCGCTAAAAAAAGAGGATATCTACGCCTGCCTCGATTATGCGGCGGTGCTTGCGGAAGAACAGATAACGCCCATTGAAAATGTCCTATGAAAATCCTCGTGGATGAAAACATCCCGTTAGTGACCGTCCACGCGCTACGCGATTTGAGGCATGACGTGATCGACATTCGCGGCACAACGGATCAGGGGATAACGGACGAAGAACTGTGGCGTAAGGCCCAGTCACAAAACTGTCTTTTAATTACAACCGATAAAGGCTTTGCAGGCTATCGGGAAGAAGCCCACTGGGGGCTTTTGATTGTCCGCCTCAGGCAACCGACCCGCTTGAAAATTCACAACCGTGTTATTCAGGCCTTGACGGAATATCCTCCGGAAAAATGGCCCGGCCTCATGGTTGTTATCCGCGATGCCGTTCAAAGCTGTTGGGTGTCCCGGCCGGCAAAATAGATTTCACGGAATACGGCTCCCCTGATCTTACTCTTGCTCTTAATCTTACTCTTGCTCGTGATCGTACTCGTGATCGCCATCCACGCCTGACCTTCCCCGCCCTGCCCATCGAAATCGCTACCGGTATCGGATCGGTATCGAAACCGAAAAGTGACAGACAACCAAATAAGAGTCTTTTCCTTGACCTTTCATCCTACCGGTATATACTATGGTATAAACCATCAGACAGGAGGTGCGCCATGCAGACCGCAAAACTGTTTATCAACGGCCGCAGCCAGGCGGTCAGGCTTCCAAAGGAATTAAGGTTTTCCGGCGAAGATGTTTTCATCAACAAGATCGGCAAAATGGTCGTGCTGTTGCCAAAAGACGATCCATGGTCCTCGCTTGTCAACAGCCTCGACCAGTTTACCGGCGATTTCATGGCAAGCAGAAACCAGCCGGACGATGACGCGCGGGAGCCCTTCTGATGCACTACATGCTGGATACCAACATCTGCATTTACATCATCAAACAAAAACCCGCCGAGGTGATCAAACGCCTCATACAGACGGAACTTTCACAGGTCGGCATTTCATCGGTCACCTTGAGCGGACTTTTTTACGGTGCCGCAAAAAGCGCAAGGCCCGATCAGAACCGCACGGCCCTGGTCCAGTTTGTGGGGCCGCTGGAGGTCGCGGCCTATGACGACGAGGCAGCCCGATGCTATGGAGACGTAAGGGCCGGCCTTGAAAAAAGCGGGCGTCCCATCGGATCCCTTGGCATGCTGATCGCGGCCCACGCCCTGTCCCTTGGCTGTGTGCTGGTCACCAACAACGAAAAGGAATTCGAGCGGATCCCGGACCTGAAAATTGAAAACTGGGCCAAACGAAAAAAATAGCCCGCCCCCCCAATCTTGCTCGTGATCGTACTCGTGATCGCCATCCACGCCTGACCTTCCCCGCACTGCCCATCCAAATCGCTACCGGTATCGAAACCCAAATCGAGAAGCGACACGCAAGCAGGCAAAGGCCTTCTTCCTGACATCAGGGCGTTCCTGTCGCTATAGTTCCGGCATTGCTGGAAAAGTGGGAACCCCGATTACAGGGGGGGATGTATCATGTCCGCGGAAAAGCCCGGAATAGTGTCCGGCTTGGCCTTCGGCGGTCTATCAAATGTAGCGGCGACCTTCAGGTCGCCATACGGCAGAGGACACTGACCACCGATCTTTCTATGGAAGCCTGAAGGCTTCCGCTACCTCATCGAAATCGCTATCGCTATCGGGATCGGGATCGAAACCGAAGAGTGACGGACAAACAGACAAGCCCCCTTCTTCTTGACATCAGGGCGTTCCCGTCGCTATAGTGCGGCCATGGCTTGAATAAGGGGAGACCGCCAAATACAAGGAGAGAGGGATGAGTATCATGCCACCCGAATATCCGGAGAATGATTTTCAGCTTACAGAATGAGTTGTTGAATTATTTAAGGACGTCCCCGTTTTCTGACATGAGTTCTGAAAACATAAAAAATATTTTAGAAGGCATACTCCTCATTATCTTAGGATGTTGCGCTTTATTGTATTGTTCTGGAAAAATAAAGCTTGGCCGCAAAAAGGAGGATCTCAGGAAAAAAGTAACTAAAGAAAAAAAATGGCAAACTAACTTATATGTTTTTTTAATGATTTTGGGCGGTATTTTGATGATTTTAGCCACGTTATTAATTCCAGAGAAATAACTCGATAATTCCGAAATTCCGGACACTTTATCTAACCATCATCCAACCCCCACAACAACACCCCTCTTTGCCACCCCCGACTCTGCTGTTTCGATCCCGATAGCGATCCCGATACCGATAGCGATTTCGGTTTCGATGTTCAAATTGTAAAAAAATATAGCCATCCCCCCTTTTATGCCTGTAAAATGGCGGGAAAACGGTTTGCCTTTAACCCTTGAAAGGTCCTCGCTCCGCCATGAGTACCACGCCCCACATTTTCCAGCACCCCGCGCCCGGCTCCCGCACGCTGATGTTCCGGGGCGACACCGTGACTTTTGCGCTGGAGCTGTCTGAGCCAGCCGAGGGCGGCGCGTGGATCCGCACCAACATCGGCCACGGGGAACTGGTGCGGCGGGCCGTGATTGAAGCCGTGGTCAACGACACTCCCGGCCTGGGCCAGGAATGGTTCGACATTCCCATGGCCCGGGAGACCGGCACCCGGTTTTCCGTCACGTTGCCCCTGACCGAGGTGGGCCATTTCGAGGCCAAGTGCTTTTTCATGCCCGCCGGCCGAACCCTTCCGGTCTGGCCCGAAGGCCCCAACACGGAAATCAACGTGGGTCCGGCCGACACCTGCTGCGCCAACATCATCTACAACGCCTTTGTGCGTCAGTTCGGCCCGAACAAGGACGGGGCCGGCCTGCCGGATTCACAGGACGCGGCCTGCATCGAGCGGCTGGACAAAAAAGCCTATACCGTGATCCCCAGGTCCGGCACCTTCCGGGACTTAATCGCCCACCTGGACTTTATCACCGGCGTGCTGGGGTGCCGCATTGTGCACCTGCTGCCCATTCACCCCACGCCCACCACCTACGGCCGCATGGGCCGGTTCGGCAGCCCCTATGCCGCCTTAAGCTTCACCGGCGTGGACCCGGCCCTGGCCGTGTTTGACCCCAAAGCCACGCCCTTAGAGCAGTTCGCCGAGCTGGTGGACGCCCTTCACGCCCGCCACGCCAGGCTGATCCTGGACATCGCCGTCAACCACACCGGATGGGCCGCCACCCTGCACGAGACCCACCCCGAATGGTTAAAACGCGACCATGACGGCGAAATCCAGGTGCCCGGGGCCTGGGGCGTCACGTGGAACGACCTGACCAGCCTGGATTATTCCAAAAAAGAACTGTGGCAATACATTGCCGACATGTTTCTGACCTGGTGCCGCCGGGGCGTGGACGGGTTTCGGTGCGACGCCGGGTACATGATTCCGGTGCCGGCCTGGACCTTTATCATCGCCGCGGTGCGGGACCAGTACCCGGACACCCTCTTTTTCTTGGAAGGGCTGGGCGGCAAGATATCGGTGACCCGGGACCTGCTCAACCGGGCGGATTTCAACTGGGCCTACTCGGAGCTGTTTCAGAACTACGACCGGTCCCAGATCGAACACTACCTGCCCGAGACCATCGACATCTCGCGGACCGACGGCCTGACCGTCCATTTTGCCGAGACCCACGACAACAACCGGCTGGCGGCCCGGTCCGCGGTTTACGCGAAAATGCGCACGGCCCTGTGCGCCCTTTTCTCGCCCTGCGGGGGGTTCGGTTTTGCCAACGGCGTGGAATGGCTGGCCCCGGTCAAGATCAATGTTCACGAGGCCTGCCCCTTAAACTGGGGCAACCCGGAAAACCAGGTGGACCATATCCGGCGGCTCAACATTCTGCTGCGAAACCATCCGGCGTTTTTCGAAAACGTGGAGATGCGCGTCATCGGCCAGGGGCCGGGCAACCATGCGGTACTGCTGCGCCGCCACATTCCGTCGGAAAAGCAGTTGGTCGTGGCGGTGAACCTGGACGACCGGCAGGCCATGCCCTGCGCCTGGAACATACCGCCCGGCATGACGGGCACGGATTACATCGACCTTTTGACGGGAACCCCCTTTGCGGTGCGGGCCGACGGCCCCCTGCACGCCTGCGAACTGACACCGGGACAGGTGGTGTGCCTGTCCACCGACAAAAACGACCTTGAACTTTTTCATCAGCCCGACAATCTTTCCTTTGAACCCCGGCGGGCTTTAGACCAGCGTATTCGGGCCAAGGTGCTGGAACTCTTCTGCCGCAGCAACGGCACCATGAACGTGGCCGGCGTGGACCTGGCCGGCCTGGGACGGCGCCTGGTCCAGGACCCCGGGGCCTGCTGCCGGTTTTTAAATACCCACGGCGGTGAAAACCGGGTGGTGCGCTGGCAATGGCCTGTTGACACCCGGCGCGAGGTCATGGTGCCGCCCGGCCACTTTCTGCTGATCTCGGCCCCGGCCCCGTTTATTGCCACGGTGACCGAGGCCGGCGCGTCGGGGCAAAAAACCGTGGGATGCGAAAAAAGCCTGCCCGCCACTGACGGCACTTTTTTCGCCCTGTTTACGCCCTGGGCGGAAACCGCCGCTCCCGTTCGTCGAACCCTGCAGATGGCGGTTTACGAAAAAGAAAAAAACATTCATGCCGCGGGGCCGCTGCTGTTTGTCCGCGACACGGCCGAACCTTTGGTGGACACGGTTCTTACCCGCACCGACCTGACCGGCGGCGACCACCTGTTTCTTGCCACAAACGGCCGGGGCGGCATGTGCCGGGCACTTGCGCGGTGGGGAAGGCTGGCCAGCAAGTACGACGCCCTGCTGGCGGCCAACCTGAATCCGGATTTTCCCGAAGACCGGCGCGTGCTGTTTACCCGGTGCCGGGCCTGGATCGTGTTCCAGGGATACTCCCAGGAGATCTGCTTTGACTGCCTGGATACGTTTGCATACCGGGGCGACCGGGGTGTCTGGACCTTCAAGGTGCCCACCGGCCAGGGCCAGCGCATCGACCTGGCAATAACCGTGGCCATGGCGCCGGGCGAAAACCGGACCGGCATCACCTTTGAGCGCCTGCCCGCCGGACGCCATGCGGACATGCTGGCCGACCCGGCCCCGGTGCGGCTGATCCTGCGGCCGGATATCGAAGACCGCAGCTTCCACGAAACCACCAAGGCCTTTACCGGGCCGGAACACGCCTGGCCGGCGGCCGTCACTCCCAGGGCCGACGGGTTTGTCTTTGCCCCGGCGCCGGACCGGCGCCTGGCCGTAACCCTTTCCGGCGGCGCGTTTGTCCCGGAGCCGGAGTGGTACTACATGGTTCACCGGCCCCTGGAGGCCGAGCGGGGCATGGACCCGTCGTCGGACCTGTTCAGTCCGGGCTATCTTTCCATCCATCTAAACGGCGGCCAGGGCGCCCGGCTGACCGTGGCGGCCGATGGAGCCGCGGTCCCGGCGCCGGCAGTCCCGGCCCTTGACGACTCAGGCCCCCGTGTGCCGGCGGACCGGATGGCGCAAACCGCCCTGGCCGCCTATGTGGCGCGGCGGGAGCCCTTTCTGTCGGTGATCGCCGGGTATCCCTGGTTTCTGGACTGGGGCCGGGATTCCCTGATCTTCAGCCGGGGCCTGATTGCCGCGGGCATGACCGATGAGGCCCTGGCGGTGTTGCGTCAGTTCGGCCGGTTTGAGGCCAACGGCACCCTGCCCAACATGATCTGCGGCGACAACGCCGGCAACAGGGACACGTCGGACGCGCCCCTGTGGTTTATCACGGCCTGCGCGGACATGGCCCGCCGAGAGCCGGCGGCCGACTTTCTTTCCCGTCCCTGCGGACACCGCACCCTGGCCGATGTGGTCCGGTCCATCGGCGAGGCCTATGCCGAGGGAACGCCCAACGGCATCCGCATGGACAAAGACTCGGGGCTGATCTTCAGCCCGGCGCACTTTACCTGGATGGACACCAACTTCCCGGCCTGCACCCCACGGCAGGGCTACTGCATCGAAATCCAGGCCCTGTGGCACGCGGCCCTGGTGTTTCTGGCCGCCATTGATCCGTCGGGCCGGCACGACTGGAAAAAGCTGGCCGACCGGGTGAAAAATTCCATTGCCCGCCATTTTTTCACCCGGCAGGGATACCTGGCCGACTGCCTGCACGCCACGGCCGGAGAGCCCGCGGCAAAGGCCGGGCCCGACGACGCGCTTCGGCCCAACCAGCTTTTCGCGATCACCCTGGGCGCGGTCTCAAACAAGGTCACGGGCGCCGCTGTCCTGGAGGCGTGCCAGGCCCTGCTGGTGCCCGGCGCCATCCGCAGCCTGGCCGACGCGCCGGTGACCCGGCCCCTGGAAATCCTTCACAGCGGCCGGCGGCTCAATGACCCGCTTCATCCCTACAAGGGCCGCTACGCCGGTGACGAAGACACCAGCCGCAAGCCCGCCTATCACAACGGCACGGCCTGGACCTGGATTTTTCCCTCCTATTGCGAGGCCTGGGTCGCGGTGTACGGGGAGGCGGGAAAAACCACGGCCCGGGCCCTGATGACCGGCAGCCTGGAACTTTTGCGCACCGGGTGTGTGGGCCACTTTCCGGAAATTCTGGACGGCGATTATCCCCACGCCCTCCGGGGTTGCGACGCCCAGGCCTGGGGCGTCTCCGAGTGGCTCCGGGTGTGGCGGCTCCTGCAATCGCCGTCCGATTTTTGACTTTCCGCGGCCCTATCCCGATTCACCGTTGCCCGAAATAAGGTTTTGAGCCATCTTTGAAAATTAAATTTTTGTCTTTTTATCCAAATCGGTATCGGTATCGAAATCGAGTTTAATGTACGGTGAGCGGTCAATTATGTAGGGGCAACCTGTGGTTGCCCATCAGTCGGGCGGCCGCAGGCCTCCCCTACATAATTGCCCGCTTGTTTTCCGAAAAACCCGCTTGCGCTCGGCTGCGCCGCAAAAGGTGAAAACGGTCATTGACGTCCAGGCTGGATTTTAACAATGCTTTCCCTGCGGGGACCTTGTTCTGGGTTTTATTTTCGAAATTTGTAAATTCAGATGGTTATAAATACAAAACCCTCTTTAAAATATTGATTTTGGACAATAGTGATACTGGATTCCGGGTCAAGCCCGGAATGACGATGGTAAGACTTTTCACGAAGCCGTCACACTTGAAAAAAGCGTTTTCCGGTTGTACAATAACCCTCAAAAAAAGGGGGCGGTACCGGAATCTGTCTGGCAAGGTTGTGTCCACTGTGTAAAATTTTTCAGCACCTGTTATGCCGCCTGAAGCGCTGTTGTCTGTCCCCTCCGACTTTCTGAAAATCGGTTAACGGTTTTTTTACAATAACTTAACCCGAACGCCACAGCCGGCTGATATCCTGTTCACGGACTGTTTGGCATCAACTTTGCTTTTTACAACAGGTTGAACCTTTAACCGGTCCCCAGACGGGGCAATCCAACCAACCTGCTTGAAGGGAAGGAGAAATGAGCATGAAAAAACAGTACGTCAAAAACAAGACCATCTGCAAGGTGACCTTCAGGGTGCCGAAACAGGCCTCCATGGGCGCCAGAAACATCACGGTTGTAGGGGATTTCAACAACTGGAGCGTCAAGAAAAACCCTATGAAAAAACTTAAAAACGGGGATTTTACCCTGACGATCAATCTGGCGGCTAAAAAAGAGTACCAGTTTCGCTACCTGATGGATGAAAAAGTGTGGGAAAACGACTGGGAAGCTGATAAATATGTGCGCAGTGAATACGGAAACTGTGAAAATTCCGTTGTTGTCGTGTAACCCCCAGTCTCAAGGATCGCGCATATGAGTTTTCTCCAGACATTCCAGGTCTTTCCCCAGGTGCCGGACTCACTGGCCTTTCTGGAAGTCCTGGTCCGGAACCTGTGGTGGTGCTGGAATCTTGAAGTCATCGACCTGTTTCGCCGCATCAACCCCAAGCTGTGGGATGCGTCGGGCCGCAATCCGATTATCTTTTTCACCCTGATCGACCAGAAGCAGCTCGACAAGCTGGCCGCGGACACCAGCTTTCTGACCAACATGGAGGAAATCCGCGAAAAGTTCACCCGCGATGTCGTAGAACCGTCGACGCGGGCCGGCCGCTGGCCTGGCGCGCCCAATGACGTGATCGCCTATTTTTCCATGGAGTTCGGCATTCACGAAAGCCTTCCCCTGTTTGCCGGGGGCCTGGGCATTCTGGCCGGCGACCATCTTAAGGCCGCCTCGGACCTGGGCCTTCCCATCGCGGGTGTGGGCCTTTTTTACCGCAACGGATATTTTCACCAGTACCTGAACCACGACGGATGGCAGCAGGAGGATTACCCGGAAACCAACCTCTACCACCTGCCCGTGGAACGGGCCAGGGACGCTTCCGGCAACGACCTGCGCATTTCCATCATGGGGCCGGACGGCATCATTCAGCTGGCGGTCTGGAAAATCAAGGTGGGCCGGGTTTCTTTGTTCCTGCTGGACACCAATATCAAGGAAAACCCGCCGGCCATCCGGGACATCAACTCCCGGCTCTACCGGGCCACGGGCAAGGCCCGGCTGGCGCAGGAGGTGATCCTGGGCATCGGCGGCATGCGGGTGCTGCGGGCACTGGGATACAACCCCGTGGTGTGCCACATGAACGAGGGCCACTGCTCCTTTTCCGTCATCGAACGGCTGGCCCAGATCCGGTCCCGGCACCAGGTGGACCTGAAAACCGCCATCGAGATCAACGCCCGCACCACCATCTTCACCACGCACACGCCGGTGCCGGCGGGCCACGACGAATTTCCGCCGGACCTGGTCCGGCCTTACATGGTCCCCTTTGAGGCCGACCTGGGCCTCTCCGCCGACGAACTGGTGCGATGGGGCCAGATCGACGGCTCCGACCCCTACCGGCCCTTTTCCATGTTCGTGCTGGGGCTCCACCTGACCCAGGACTTGAACGGCGTCAGCGAACTTCACGGCCAGGTGGCCCGGCGCATGTGGTCCCATGTGTGGCCCCGCATGCCGGCCGAGGAAACGCCCATCCGCCACATCACCAACGGGGTCCATATTCCTTCATGGATTTCCATTGAAAACGCCCTGCTCTACCAGCGCTACCTGGGCCGGGACTGGTCATTGACCACATGGAACACCGACCTGGCCAATCGCATCGACGACATCTACGACGAAGAGCTGTGGCGGGCCCACGAGATGAGCCGCACCCGGCTGATCCGCTCGTGCAGAAAATGGATGGTCCAGCAATACGGCCGGCGCAACGCGCCCAAGTCGGTGATGAAGGAGGCCGAATCGGTGCTGGATGACGGCGTGCTCACCATCGCCTTTGCCCGGCGGTTTGCCTCTTACAAGCGGGCCACGTTGCTGCTGCGGGACATGGACCGGTTCGAGGCCATCCTCAAAAACGAGGAATACCCGGTGCAGTTCATCTTTGCCGGCAAGGCCCATCCCAAGGACGATGACGGCAAGCGGCTGATCCAGCAGCTGGTCCATTTCGCCCGGCACCCCGCCTACCGGCACAAGATTCTCTTTCTGGAAAACTACGACATCAACATCGCCCGCCACCTGGTGCAGGGCGCCGACGTGTGGCTCAACACGCCCCGGCGTCCCCTGGAGGCCTGCGGCACGTCGGGCATGAAGGCCGCGGCCAACGGCGTGCTCAACGTCAGCATCCTGGACGGCTGGTGGTGCGAAGGATACGCCCCGGAAACCGGGTGGGCCATCGGCGGCGGCGAGGAGTATGACGACTACAACTACCAGGACGCCGTGGAAAGCCAGGCCCTGTACAACGTGCTGGAAAACGACGTGATCCCCTGCTTCTACGACCGGGAAAGCGGCGGAGTGCCGGACCGGTGGCTGGCCATGATGAAGGCGTCCATGCGCATGGTGCTGGAACGGTTCTGCGCCCACAAGATGGTGGACGCCTACGACACCGCCTTCTACACCCCGGCCATGAAACGTTATTACCAGCTCACGGAAAACAATGCGGCCCAGGCCCGGCAGCTGAACGACGTGCATGACCGGCTGCGCAGAAACTGGCACGCCATCTCCATTGAAACGCCCGAACGGCGCACCGCCGGACCCTTCCGCATCGGTGAAACCATGATTATTTCCGTGATGGTGCGCCTGGGAGAACTGACGCCGGAGGAGGTGGACGTGGAGGTGTACTACGGCCCGCTGAAGACCGTGGACGCCATTACCGACGGAAAAACCCAGCTCATGGAGGTAAAGGAAAACCTGGGCCAGAACACCTACCGGTACGAATGCACCCTGTCGTGCCAGGCCGCCGGCCGGTTCGGGTTCACCGTGCGGGCCACGCCCCGCGCCGACAACTACATCAAATTCACGCCGGGCCTGATCACCTGGGCGTAGACCGACGAGCAATCCGCTCCGCACATGGGCAAGATTGCTTCGCTGCGCTCGCAATGACGTTATGAAATAAGGCTTTTTTTGAGTTCGACAAGGATATAGGGAAAACGTAATGTCCCGAGCCAAAACAACACCCCGCGTGCTGATCGTCACGCCGGAGGTCACCTACCTGCCGGAGGGCATGGGCAATATCGCCGGCAACCTGTCGGCCAAGGCCGGCGGCCTGGCCGACGTGTCGGCGGCCCTGGTGTCCGAGCTGTTTGAGCAGGGCGGCGACGTGCACGTGGCCCTGCCCGATTATCGCAGCCTCTTTTCCCACGAAACCGATCCGTTGCTGAAAAAAGAGTTTAAAACCATCAGCAAAAAAGTGCCCCAGGAGCGCATTCACCTGGCCGAAGACCGGGCCTTCTTTTACATGAACGCCGTCTACTCCAACTATTCCTGGGAGAACATCAAGATATCCCTGGCCTTTCAGCGGGAGGTCATCAACAACATCGTGCCCAAGGTCAAGCCCGACCTGATCCACTGCAACGACTGGATGACCGGCCTGATTCCGGCCATGGCCAGGGAGCTGGACATTCCCTGCCTCTTCACGCTGCACAATATCTTCACGGTCAAAAAGACCCTGGCCGAGATCGAGGACCGGGGCATTGACGCCGCCTCCTTCTGGCGCCACCTCTTCTTTACCCGGCCGCCCCACAACTACGAGGAGACCCGGGACACCAATCCGGTGGATTTTCTGGCCTCCGGCGTGTTCGCGGCCCACTATGTCAACACGGTAAGCCCCACTTTCCTGCGGGAGGTGGTGGAGGGCCGCCACCCGTTTGTGGAAGAACCCCTGAAGCAGGAACTGACCCACAAGTGGCAGGCGGGGTGCGCCGTGGGCATACTCAACAGCCCGGACCCCTCCTTTCATCCCACGGAAGACCCCCACCTGGCCGTGCAGTACGGCCCGAAAACCGCCATGGAGGCCAAGGCCGCCAACAAGCTGCACCTGCAGAAAACCCTGGGCCTCATCGAAGAAGCCGGCGCGCCGCTCTTCTTCTGGCCCTCCCGGCTGGACCGGATTCAAAAGGGCAGCCAGCTCATGGCCCATATTCTCTACGACGTGGTTTCCCGGTACTGGGGCATGCCGCTGCAAGTCGTGTTCGTGGCCGACGGCGAGTTCCAGCCTTACCTGCGTCAGATCGTGGGCCAGTTCAACCTGCAAAGCCGCGTGGCGGTGTGCGACTTTGACGATGGCCTGTCCCACCTGGCCTACGGGGCCTCGGATTTTGTTCTCATGCCCTCGGCCTTTGAGCCCTGCGGCCTGCCCCAGATGATCGGCGCCCTGTACGGCTCGGTGCCGGTGGCCCGGGACACCGGCGGCATTCACGACACCATCACCCATATGGACATCAGCCGGAACACCGGCAACGGGATCCTGTTTGAGACCTTCGATCCCCAGGGACTGTCCTGGGCCATGGACCGGGCCGTGGAGTTCTTTACCCTGCCCATGGAAGTCCGCAAGCAGCAGATCACCCGGATCATGAAGGAAAGCCTGGCCGCCTTCAATAATTCGGTCACGGCCAGGCACTATATCGACCTTTACGAGCAGATGCTTCACCGGCCCTTTATCAATCCGTAACCGCCGGAACACCGACCGGCATAAAGCGCGTGCCCATGGAACAGACCACCAGCCCCCCCATTGACGAACAAAACCGCGACGCCGTGGCCGCTCTGGTGCGGCGCCTGCTGGAGCGGGATGCGCTTCTGGCCCCTTACGCGTCAATTCTTGAACGGCGGCTGGGCCGCTTTTTCGACCTTGAAAAATCCCTGACCCGGCCCGGGACACGGCTGGTCGACAGCGCCACGGATTACGACTTTTTCGGCCTGCACCGGGACGAAGGCCAGTGGATATTCCGGGAGTGGGCGCCCAATGCCACGGCCATCTTCCTGATCGGCGAGGCCAGCGGCTGGCAGCCCCTTGCCGAGTTCGGCCTGACCCGTGTTAATGCCGGCGGCGTGTGGGAGCTGCGCCTGCCCGCCGACGCCCTTTCCCACGGCCAGCTTTACCGGCTGCTGGTCCAGTGGCCGGGCGGCCAGGGAGACCGCATTCCCTCCCATGCCCGGCGGGTGGTCCAGGATCCCCAGAGCCTGATCTTCAACGCCCAGGTGTGGGAGCCGTCTGAATACCAGTGGCGCCACCCGGCGCCGGCGCTTGCTTCCCAGCCGCCCCTGATCTATGAAGCCCACGTGGGCATGGCCCAGCAGGAAGGAAAGGTGGGCACCTTTGCCGAGTTTACCGAAAAGGTGCTGCCCCGGGTCATCGATTCGGGCTACAACACCCTGCAGCTCATGGCGATCCAGGAACACCCCTATTACGGCTCCTTTGGTTACCATGTGTCGAGCTTCTTTGCCGCCTCGTCGCGCTTCGGCACGCCGGAGGAACTCAAACAGCTTATCGACACGGCCCATGGCGCGGGCCTGCGGGTGATCATGGACATCGTCCACTCCCACGCCGTTTCCAACGAGGTGGAGGGGTTGAGCCGGTTTGACGGCACGCTGTACCAGTATTTTCACGACGGCCCCCGGGGCCTTCACTCGGCCTGGGACTCCCGGTGTTTTGACTACTCCAGGGAGCCGGTGCTGCGGTTTCTGCTGTCCAATGTCCGTTTCTGGCTGGAGGAGTACCGGTTCGACGGGTTCCGGTTCGACGGCATCACCAGCATGCTTTACCTGGACCATGGCCTGAACCGGCCCTTCACCGGCTATGACGATTACTTTAACGCCAACGTGGACGAGGACGCCATGGCCTACCTGGCCCTGGCCAACCGCGTCATTCACCAGGTCCGGCCCGACGCCGTCACCATTGCCGAAGACATCAGCGGCATGCCGGGCCTGGCCACGCCCATCGACGCGGGCGGCATCGGATTCGATTTCCGGCTGGCCATGGGCGTGCCGGACTACTGGATCCGGCTGGTCAAGGAATATCCGGACGAGGCCTGGCCCATGGGCCACCTGTGGTACGAACTCAACAACCGGCGCTACGATGAAAAATCGATCAGCTATGCCGAGTCCCACGACCAGGCCCTGGTGGGGGACCAGACCCTCATGTTCCGCATGGCCGGCGCCGCCATGTACCATCACATGTCCGCGGGCGACACCGACACCACCGTGGCCCGGGCCATGGCCCTTCACAAGCTGATGCGTTTTATCACCCTGACCACGGCGGGCCACGGCTACCAGAGCTTCATGGGCAACGAGTTCGGCCACCCCGAGTGGATCGACTTTCCCCGGACGGGAAACGGCTGGTCCTACCATTACGCCCGGCGCCAGTGGCACCTGGCCGACGACCCCAACCTCAAATACCGGTTCCTCCAGGCCTTTGACCGGGAGATGATCCGCCTGATCCGGCAGTTCCCCGTCCTGGACGACCCCTGGCCCTACCTGCTCTACGAGCACAACGACGACAAGGTCATTGCCTTTTCCCGGGCCGGGCTGGTGTTTGTGTTCAACTTCCACCCCACCCGGTCCTATACCGACTATGCCATTCACGCGCCCGCCGGGCAATACACCATGATTTTAAACAGCGACGATGCCGCCTTTGGCGGCTACAACCGCCTGACCCCGGACCAGACCCACCTCACCCTGCCCATGCCCGACACAAAAACGGCCCACCGGCTGTTTCTCTACCTTCCCACCCGCACCGCCCTGGTGCTGAAGCCGGCCGGCGCGTGACACGCCGGAATATCGAATATCGAACAAAGAATGCCGAATCATGAAGGAAAACGATTGCGCTTGTTGGTCTGCCTGATCTTCGTGCCCCTCGTGTTGAAACTTCCAGATTATCAGACCCGGCAGGCCGCTTTTTACACGAAGACCG
>JBMORB010000185.1:0-2633 GCA_049320925.1 Thermodesulfobacteriota bacterium
CGACTACCAGCGGGTGGTCACTCCCTTTGTCAACGCGGCCCTGGCCCGCAACGACCGGGTGGTCTACCTGCGGTTCGGCCGCCACACGGCCCTGCTGGAGGAACGGGCCGGCCTGTCCGTCTATCACCTGCAGACGGAAAACAGCTTCGAGTCTTTTTCCGCCCAGGTGCACGACATCATTACCCGTGAGGGGCGGGAAGTGTGCTACGTTTTTGACTCCCTGTCCGACCTTTTGCACCTGTGGGCCACGGACCGGATGATCAGCGATTTTTTCTTCATCACGTGTCCGTATCTTTTCAGGCTCAACACCATCGCCTATTTTGCTCTGCTGCGCAACAGCCATTCCTACGCGGCCATCGCCCGTATCCGGGAAACCACACAGGTGCTCATCGACGTCTATAATTACAGGGGCCAGATCTGCGTTCATCCCATCAAGGTGGAGCACCGGTATTCGCCCACCATGTTTTTCCCCCACGTCAAGGAGAAAGAGGCCCTGGTGCCGGTGATCAACAGCGTGGAGGCCACCCAGCTCTTTTCCCATCTTTCCCGGCACCATACAGCCGGCGCCCATCGCCACCTGGACTACTGGGACCGCCTGTTCATGGATGCCCGTGCACTGCTGGAATCGGATGCCGGGCCACAGGAACGGCAGGATATGGTGCAGCAGCTCAGCCGGCTGATGCTCACCCGCAACAAGCGGCTTTTGGCCCTGCTCCGGGAACACTTCTCCCTGGAAGACCTGCTCGGGATCAAGGAGCGTATGATCGGCACCGGGTTTATCGGCGGCAAATCGGTGGGCATGCTGCTGGCCCGGAAAATTCTGGTTCGGGATGACGCTCTTAACTGGGAAAGCACGCTGGAGCACCACGACTCTTTCTATATCGGGTCCGATGTCTTTTATTCGTTTATCGTCCAGAACGGCTGGTGGCAGACCTTTATGGCCCACAAGACCCGTGAAGGCTATTTTGACCGGGCAAAAGAACTCAAGGAAAAAATTCCGGGCGGCGGTTTTCCCGAAGAGATCGTGGAACGGTTTACCCTGATGCTGGAATATTTCGGTCAGTCTCCCATTATCGTCCGTTCCAGCAGCCTGCTGGAGGACGCCTTTGGCAGCGCCTTTGCCGGCAAATACGACAGCTTCTTCTGCGTCAACCAGGGGTCCCCGGAAAAACGCTACCGGGAGTTTGAAAGCGCCGTGCTGCGTGTTTTTGCCAGCACCATGGGCGAGGATGCCCTGGCGTACCGCCGCCAGCGGGGCCTGGACCGGGCCGATGAGCAGATGGCGTTGCTGGTGCAGCGGGTTTCCGGGGCCCATCATAAGTCTTACTTTTTTCCGGAACTGGCCGGCGTGGGCCTGTCCCGCAACCCCTTTGCGTGGAAAAAGGGCATGGACCCCCGTTCCGGCATGGTGCGACTGGTGTTCGGCCTGGGCACACGGGCCGTGAACCGGGTGGAGAACGATTATCCCCGCATCGTGGCCATGGACGATCCCATGGTCAAGCCCCTGGCCGGCATGGCCGATATCCGCCGCTTTTCCCAGCGTTTCGTGGACCTCTTGAACCTGGAGAAAAACCGGCTGGAAACCGTTTCGCTGGAGGGCCTGCTGGAAAAGGAGGTGCCGCAGCGCATGGAGCTGGTCGGCATTCGGGATACCGAGGCGGCCGATCGCCTGCGGGAGATGGGCCGGCCGGAAAAGGACTTCTGGATTCTGACCTTTGATCCCTTTCTTTCGCAAACCCCTTTTGTGGATTTGATGAAACGGCTGCTGTCACGGCTGGAAGGAGTTTACGGCAACCCGGTGGACGTGGAGTTCACCGTCAATTTCGGCCAGGACCGGGCCATGCAGATCAACCTGCTTCAGTGCCGGCCGTTTCAGGCGACGGGCGATCAGGCGGCCAGAGCACTTCCTGATGCCGTGACGCCGCAAAACACCGTCATTCGCGTGGACGGCAACTTCATGGGCGGGGCCGTGTGGCGGCCCCTGTCCCGGATCATCCTGGTGGACCCGCAACCCTATGCCGAGCTTTCCATGTCGGAAAAATACAGCGTGGCCCGGCTGATCGGCAAGCTCAACAAACAAATTGAGGACCGTGACGCCCAGGCCACCCTGCTGATGGGGCCGGGCCGATGGGGCACCCATTCGCCGGCCATGGGCGTGCCGGTGAGCTTTTCCGAGATCAATCAGATGGCGGCCATGGCCGAGATCAGTTACCGCAGCGGCAGCCTGATCCCGGACCTTTCCTTCGGCACCCATTTTTTTCACGACCTGATTGAAACCGGTATTTTCTACCTGGCCATTTACCCCGAGGATCCGGAGGTGGTTTTCAACCCGGAGTTTGTTTATTCCCTGCCCAACCGGCTGCCGGCCCTGGTACCGGAGTCGGCCCGCCTTTCCCATGTGGTCAGCGTGGTGGACACAACCGCGGCTGGCCTGGTCCTTCATTCCGACATGGTCACCCAGACCGCGGTCTGCTATCTGGCGCCAAAAACCGGATAAAAATTTCGTTGCCCGGCTGAGCAGACAAAAGGGGCGGACCCTTGCGGGTCGCCCCCTTTTTTGTCAAACGTCATTACGCCACCGGCGAAGCAATCTCCTTCACGTCTGTGTCATTGCGAGCGAAGCGAAGCAATCT
>JBMORB010000186.1:0-2623 GCA_049320925.1 Thermodesulfobacteriota bacterium
CTCAACGAGTGCGAACTGACCTTGAGGGACTTAAACAACATCGCCAAGAGCTTCAACACCATTCTGTCCGGCATCTACCACCACCGCATCGAGTATCCGAGCGGCGGAAACGGGAAGAAGAAAGATGGAAATACAGATAAGCAACCGGCAAAAAGCCCACCGCCTGCCCCCGAAACACCGGATTCTGAAAAAGACGCAGGCCGTCTTAAACGCCTTGGGCAGTCGTGACGCCGAGCTTTCCATCCTGATCACGGACGACGCCGCCATCGCCGAACTCAACCGCGCCTACCTGAAAAGAAGCGGTCCCACAAACGTCATCGCCTTTCCCATGCGGGAGGGTGATTTCGCGGAGGTGACCCCCGGCCTGCTGGGAGACGTTGTCATCTCCGCGGACACGGCCCTCCGCGAGGCCCGTTCCATGGGCATCACGCTGGAGGCCCGCTTTACAGAACTGCTGGTCCATGGTATTTTGCACCTTCTGGGATACGACCATGAACGCTCCCGCGCCCAGGCAAAAAAAATGGAGACAAAAACCGGGGAGCTGCTGGAAATGCTGGCGAGCCTTGAGAATGCGGGGAACCGGAAGAAAGCCCCATGACGTTCGATTCCGATCCCGATCCCGATCCCGATTTGGATAATGAAGGGCTGCCCGGGAACACTTGACCCCTGGGCCCCTCGGACCCTTGAACCCTTCTTGCGACAAGAGGTAGCCATGACACATCTGGCCGTCAACGTCGACCACATCGCCACCCTGCGCCAGGCCCGCGGGGTGAACTACCCTGATCCCGTGGCCGGGGCCGTGCTGGCCCAGCTGGCCGGGGCCCACGGCATCGTGGCCCACCTGCGGGAGGACCGCCGTCACATTCAGGACGCCGACGTGGCGCGGCTCCGGGCCGCGGCCCACCGCTTTATCCTGGAAATGGCGGTGACCCCGGAAATGGAAAAAATCGCGCTTTCCGTCAAACCCGACCTGGTCACCCTGGTGCCTGAAAAGCGAAAGGAACTTACCACCGAAGGCGGTCTCAACCTCGCCAAGCATGAAGGACCGGTGGCAAAGACGGTGGAGACCCTTCACCGCAACGGCATTCCGGTGAGCCTGTTTATCGACCCGGACCCGGACCAGGTGCGCCGCTCCCACGACGCCGGCGCCGCGGCCGTGGAGATTCACACCGGCGCCTTCTGCGAAGCCGACGGCCGGAAAAAACAGGAAAAGGAGTTCGATCGGATCCGCAAGGCCGTGGAAGTGGCCCACAACCTGGGGCTGACCGTCAACGCCGGCCACGGCCTGTGCTATACCACTATTCAATGGATGGTCACGATAAAGGAAATCGACGAATTCAGCATCGGCCACAGCATCGTCTCCAGGGCCGCCCTGGTGGGCATGGACCGGGCCGTGCGCGACATGCTGGCACTTATAAAAGACTGATTCCATATCATCGAAATCGCTATCGGGATCGGGATCGATAGATACTGACGGTAAAATATAAAATGACCTCATCAAGTGCTGACATGCGTTTTACAAAGGACCGTTCGTTCCTCGCGGCCTGTGAGCCGTAGCGTTGTTTCGATAGCGAACGCGATACCGATAGCGATCTCGATTTTAAGGAGAAGGGTAACATGTACCTGGTATGCGCCGACGAAATGCGGCAGATGGACCGCACCACCATCGAGTCCTTCGGCATTCCGGGCCGGGTGCTGATGGAAAACGCGGGCCGGGGCGCCACCGGCTGGCTGCTTGAAAAGTTCCCGGATGCTGTTGAAAAGCGCGTCGCGGTCATCGCGGGCCGGGGCAACAACGGCGGCGACGGCTTTGTCATGGCCCGTTACCTGTCCCAAAAGGGGGCCGACGTCACGGTGTTCCTGCTGGCCGAAGAAAACAAGGTCTCCGGCGACGCCGCGGCCAACCTGAAACTGCTGTCTTCCTTGAACGTGCCGGTGATCTGTATTCCCGACGAAAAAACATTTTCCCGGAAAAAAACCGCCTTCACCCATCAGCACCTGTTTATCGACGCCATTCTGGGCACGGGCCTCAAGTTCGATGTCAAAGGACTGTTTGCCAAAGCCATTGACCTTATGAACCAGTCGGGCCGGCCCGTTTTTGCGGTTGATATCGCCTCGGGCCTGGATTCGGACACCGGCCTGCCCCGGGGCGTGTGCGTCAGGGCCGCGGCCACGGCCACCTTTGGATTTGCCAAGATCGGCCATGTGCTGTTTCCCGGCGCCGCGTTTACCGGCGATCTGGCCGTGGTGGACATCGGCATTCCGCCGTTTGTGGCGGCCGAGGCCGACCCCAGGCAACACCTGCTTACGCCGGCCATTGCCGCCGGATACCTGCAACCCCGCGCGCCGGACGCCCACAAGGGGAATACCGGCCACCTGCTGGTGGCGGCCGGGTCCGTGGGGAAAACCGGGGCCGCGGTCATGGCCGGTGTCGGGGCCATGCGGGCCGGGGCCGGTCTTGTGACTCTGGCCGTTCCTGCCGGCGTCAACGCCGTGATCGAACCCATGGCCGCCGAAGTCATGACCTCGCCGGTGGGGGAGGCGGGCTGCCTCCTGTTTGACGAGTCATGCATCGGCCCGGTCATCAGCCTGTCGGGCGGTAAAAAAGCCCTGGCCGTCGGGC
>JBMORB010000187.1:0-19685 GCA_049320925.1 Thermodesulfobacteriota bacterium
CTGCTTCAGACCATGAGGGATTTTGAATTTATTGTAAGGGATGATGGTTCGACAGACAATACATTGAATATAATAAAAAATTACGCTAAACAGGACCAACGCATCCGGGTACTGGCCGGCAATCATGCAGGCATTGCCAATGGGTTTAATGAAATGGTTTCCCAGGCCAGGGGGAAGTTTGTCGGGCTGATGGATGGCGATGACCTGCTGGCGCCTACTGCTCTTGAAGAGACCATGGCCGCCTTTGAAGCCAATCCGGATGCCGGCATGGTCTATACCAACTATTTTGAGGTTTCACCGGATAACCGCCAATGGCGGCAGGGAAAACGATGCGCCATCCCCTACTCCCCGGACCGTTTGCTGGTGGACATGATGATCTTCCATTTTCGCATGTTTCGGCGCTCCACCCTCGACCGTGTGGGGCCATTTGATCCTGAGTTCGGCGTGGCATGGGATTATGATTACTGCCTGCGGGTATCCGAGACCTGCCCTATTATTCATCTGGCCAGGCCCCTTTATCGATACCGGGTCCATGAGCAGAACGCATCTACGGCCTTCAATTATGAGCAGATTGACGCTTCCCGCAGGGCGGTTGAAAAAGCGCTTCAACGGCGGGGAATGGACGACCGGTATGAATTAAACGTCCAGATTTTTTCTCAGTTTCATCTTCGGAAAAAGAAAAAAAATACATGACGACCGGCATTCACCGACCACGGGGATAACCGCTCTGCCCCCTCATTACGACCCGGGTCGCGGTTGTGCGGGTCGCTGCCGCTGCATCAGTGTCTGTTTGAGTTTCAATCCCGCGGCCCCCAGGGCAATAATGGCCTCCATGTCGTTTGCGCCGGATTCAGAATCCCTGGGCTGCACCAGCCCCATGCTGCGCGGCCGCATATACTTTTTTTGAAGCACCGCGAGATTCAGGAACTCTTCCTTGCATCGGCACTCTCCCCGATGGCTGCACCGTATCGGCACCTTGAATAATTTGTCGGCCAGTTGGAAATCCGGATCCAGAACGTGCCCCAGGCGTACCGGCTGCCGGGGGCGTTCTCCCAACGGTCCGCATGGCGCCACATAACCGTTCTCAAGGATGCGAATAAACGTATGACCCGCGTGGCAGGGCTGGCCAAAGGGTGTCATACAGGCGGCCAGATGCACGGCCAGCACATCAGACCATTGGTAGAGTTCCAAAACTTTGTCCGGCCGGTCATGAATAACCGGAATGTTCTGGTAAAGGTATCCCAGGTCGATGTGGACGGCGACCCCTTCCTTCAGGCAGCGTTCCCGCATTGAAAGCACGGCCTCCAGCGTCTGGGGAAACAGCAGCAGGTTGATGATCACAAAAGCGCCCAGCGACCGGGCGTGTACGGCGCCTTTTATGATCGTTTCAGGGTCACACTCGGTGGCGTGATAGGTAATCCACAGGGTGATTTTACCGGTTTTTGCCTGAGCGGCGAAGGCTTCATACGCCTGCAGAAGTCTTGATCCGTTGGTGACCAGTTCCACAAAACGGATGTGATCCTGATGCGACAACCAGGCCGCGCCTTCCAGAAACTCCCTGCAAAGGAAAGGTTCCCCAAAGGTTTGAAGACGTACGTTTTTTTCAAAACCGGACTGGGCGGCAATCCACTCGATGCTTTTTTTATAAAGATCGGCGCTCTCTTCGCGGGCCCACATTTTACCTTTGTGGATGGAGCGAATGGTTCCGGCGGCGCAATACGGGCAATTGAAATTACACAGGGTCTGGTCACAGCAATACCAGATGTCCAGCGTGGGGTTATGGGTTGACAAAGGTCAGCCTTTGTATTTGTCCAGCATTTCCCGAATGGCCGGAACAATATAAATGTTGTCCAGGTTCATTTGGCCCAGGCACTCGGCCAGGTTTTCGGTTTTCTCCCGGATCGGCAGCCGCTTGTCCATGACAAAGATGTCCTGGTCCTTTACCCGGCACAGTCCGCTGGAAACATGGATACCCACATTGCGCAGGTTGTGTTCCTTTACAATGACGCCCATCTTTTCAGCGATGCTTTTCAGCTCATTATACAGATGATCAGGTCTCATGTGTCTCTTCTTTATGGATATGAAAAATGCGTTTTCGTAACTGTAAAACCAGTTTTCGCCGCTTTCCGGACCGTATTGGCTTGAAAACCGGTTGGAAGCTGTTATATTAGGAACAATTGAAATTTGCAAGTCATTCGGTTGGAACAATAAAGTATTTAACATCATAAAGGAGCGAAAAGATGGCACAACCCATTCAAGTCAGAGCGACCCAGACCCAGGTCATGGTCAACACCTTTATTCGCAGCGTCTATGGCTGGATGGCCGCCGGCCTGGCCCTTACCGGGGTCATGGCCTATTATGTGTCCCACAGCGAGGCCATGGTGAGGCTTGTATTCGGCAACCAGGCCCTCTTTTTCGGGCTGATCATCGCCGAACTGGGCCTTGTTTTCTACCTGAGCGCCCGCATTCAAAAAATTCAAGCCACTACGGCCACCGCCCTTTTCATCATCTATGCCATGCTAAACGGCGTGACCCTGTCTTTCATTTTCCTGGCCTTTACAGCCGCGTCGATCGCGTCCACCTTCTTTGTGTGCGCCGCCACATTCGGTGTGTGCAGCATATACGGCATGGTGACCAAAAAGGATCTTACCGGCATCGGCCAGTTCATGTTCATGGGCCTGATCGGCATCATCATCGCGTCGGTGGTCAATATCTTTATGCGCAACCCGGCCATGGACATGATCATCAGCTACATCGGGGTTTTCGTGTTTGTGGGTCTCACCGCCTACGACACCCAGAAGCTCAAGCACATGGCCCTGACCCAGCCCGACGGTCTTGACGCTGCGGTTGTCAGAAAAGGCGCCATCATGGGCGCGCTGGCCCTTTACCTTGATTTTATCAACATGTTCCTGTTTTTGCTGCGCATTCTCGGTGCGTCACGGGACTAGCCCCAACACCGGCCAATAAAGACAAAGGGGAGGGCGGCTTATTGACCGCCCTCCCCTTTCTTGTTTGCCCGTCAAATGTAGCGGAAGCCTTCACAGGCTTCCAAACCAGATGGACCCTATTCCTTCTCTTTGGGTCCAGCCGCATGGCGGACTGAAGGCCGCTGCTACATTGACCTCCCCCGCGCCTTATTCTTCTCCCCGTACCCTGCCTCGCCGCTGTTTTACCCTTCCCCGGTAGACCTTTTCATCCACTGTCCGTCGCTTGGATGCCTTTGTGGGTGCGGTTTTCTTTCTGGGCCGGGGCGCAACCAAGGCCTTTTGAACCAGGGCCTTCAGCCGGTCCATGGCGTCCTGCCGGTTTTTCCCCTGGTCCCGGAACCGTTTGGCTTCAATGACCAGTACCCCCTCTTCGCTGATCCGCCGGCCGGCCAGCCGGGTCAGCCGGGCTTTTACCGGTTCAGGCAGGGCGGCTGTGTTTTTCACATCAAACCGGAGCTGCACGGCAGAGGCCACTTTATTCACGTTCTGGCCACCGGGCCCGGAGGCGCGGATGAACTTGAATGTGAGTTCGCCCATATTGATGGCGATTTCTTTACTGATGACCAGCATGGTGGGTGTCTCCTCACTATAATCAAAGTGCCGTCTGTATTACTTTAACCAGTAGGTCGGCAAATTACAACCGGTTTACATGGTTTGAAAAACCCTTTGCATCTTGCCTGCCGCTTTGATTAAGATGACGCTTTCTGAATAACGAAAGGAAGCTATGTGAAAAAAGAACAGATCAGGCAGCGGATAAAGCTGAAAACTCAGCCGGTGAATCCACGCCGGTCTGCGCTTCCCTGCCTGGTGGTCAGCGACGGACAAGGTCATGTGTTTGAAATTCCGGGCCTGGAGATGGCGGGCCGGCAGCGGGATATTTTGAAGCGGCCCGCAAATCCGGAGTTGATCCCCCTGCCCCACGGCAGCAGCCTGTTTGAACTGCCCGGCCGGATTCCCGTGGGTTATGATCCCGTACAAAAAAAGTTTGTGCCGGTGACCCATTACCAGGGGAAGCCGGTGATCAGCGTGGCCGCGTTCATGGCGCCGGCCTATTCCCAGCTTCTGCTGGCCGCCTGCCAGGTTAAAGACCCGTCGATAAAACTGCCCCTGTTTGCCTATACCGCCGTGGGATGGCGGGCCGGCCGGTTCTGTGTGGCCGCCTGCCGGGTGGATGCCGACATCCGGCAGGACCTGGGCCAGATGGACGACCGAGTCATCGAAGCCGGAGCCGTCAAAACCCTGAAAAGATACCCGGGCAACCGGCTGGTGGATCACCTGGTGCAAAACTGCGTGCGCCGGTATCATTGCCCGGCGGCACGGAATTTTGTTCAGAACCGGTGGGAATGCCCGGTGCCCACCAGTGTTTCCTGCAACGCCCGGTGCCTGGGGTGCATCTCATGGCAACCGAAAACCAGCGGCGTGCCGGTGACCCAGGAACGGCTTTCTTTTGTTCCCACGCCCGAAGAGATCGTGGAATTCACGGTGCCCCACCTGAACGAGGCGCCGCGGCCGGTCATCAGCTTCGGCCAGGGCTGTGAAGGCGAACCCCTGCTTCAGGGAGACGTCATTGAAGCGGCTATTTATAAAATCCGGCAACAGACATCGGCCGGCACCATCAATCTTAACACCAACGCCAGCCTGCCCGGCGTGGTGGAACGCCTCTGCGCCGCCGGACTTGACAGTATCCGCGTCAGCTTAAACAGCGCCCGGCAGGCGCTTTACAACACCTACTACGCGCCGCGCAATTATGGCTTTGAAGATGTGCTGGAATCCATGAATGTGATGCGGCGTCACGGCAGATGGATATCCCTCAACTATTTTATCTTCCCCGGCCTGACCGACGATCCGGAGGAAACCGCGGCCCTGATCGACCTGGTCCGGCGATTTCGCGTTGACTATATCCAGATGCGGAACCTGAACATCGATCCGGACTGGTATATTAAGAAAATGGGCCTTGGCGGCCTTATGTCAAAGCCCATGGGGATCCTGCGGTGGCAAAAAAAAGTGAAACAGGCGGCCCCGTGGATACGGTTCGGGTATTTTAATCCGCCCAGAGAGGACTGGCAGGATCAGGGCCGCTGAAAAACCGGCCTTTCAGGTGGGGGATGCCAGCTTTTTCTCGAAAATGACCTTACCGTCCGCCGGACCATAAAAGTCAGTCAGCTCAGCCACACGGGCATACCCGCACCGTTCGTAGAAACGGCGGGTGGCTTCATACTGGGGCCGGCCCGAGGTGTCCACATACACTTTTGTGCCGCCGGCCCGGACGATGCGTTGTTCGGCTTCGGCCATCAAGGCCCGTCCCATGCCGTTTTTCTGGAGATCCGGGTGTACGGCAATCCAGTAAAGATCAAAGCTGGAGCGTGTGCAGGGCACCGGGCCGAAGCAGGCATACCCCAGCAGCCGGCCGCTTTCGTCTTCACAAAACACAAAGTCGTAGCCGCTGGCCGGGCCCTTGTCCAGCCGTTCAGAGACCAGTTCCACGGCCGTTTCTATCTCGTCCGGATAAAAAAAAACCGGTGGCTGATGTCAGCAGCCGCACCTGCTCCGGGTCATGCGCCACAGCCTCATGCCGGATTCGGCGGCCGGCCTCATTATCATTGAAGGAGGATTTGTTTTTACCGCCTGCCGGCCCCGTGGCAGAAGGCGACCCGGTCCCGTCCGGAACCGCGGCCCGGACAATGGCCTCAATGGCCTGCTCATACGGTACCCCCGCCCGCTCCAGCATGGCGGCAAAACCCGCATCCGGTGAGAGACAGGGATTGGCATTGACTTCCAGCACCCAGGGATTGCCGCAGTCGTCCACGCGGAAATCGACGCGCGCATACCCCTTTAGCTGAAACAGATCCCAGCAGTGCCGTGCAATGGCGGTCAACTGGTTCAGCAGGGGCTCATCGGCCGCTGAAAAATCAAATGACCGTATCGTGTGAGTATATTCAAAAGACCGGGGATCCCATTTAGCCCGGTAGGAAACGATGGATGGTTTTTCCCCGTCGTACCCTTCAAAACGGATTTCGGCGACCGGCAGCGTCCTGGGTTTGCCCGCCTCCTCCAGCAGGGCGATGTTCAACTCCCGGCCGGGAATGTAATGTTCGGCAAAGCAGTCTCCGCCCAGTACCTGGGTCCGGCGGTTCATTTCATTTAGAAGATCGCCCAGGGTGTCCGGGCAGACAACGGCGTTTTCATCCAGGCCAAAGGAGGCGTGCTCCCATACCGATTTAATGATCCATGACTGGTTCGGGAGCCTGTCCCCCGGATTGAGGCGGGTGCGCCGGGTCTTCAGCAGTGAAGACGGACCGACCCACGCGGGGGTGGCCACACCCCACTGGCCCATGAGGTCCTTTGCCGCCACCTTGTTGGAGGTGCGGTAGAGTACATAGGCCGATGCCCCGGTATAGGGAATGGCCATGGCCTCCAGCAGGATGGGGACCAGGTGGATCATCCGGCCCTGACCGTTCAGGGACTCCACCAGATTGAAAACCAGGTCGGGCTGAAGGGAAAGAAGGGAATGGCGCAGGTCCTCCAGGTTCAAGCCGCAGGCCAGGGGTACGGCTTCATGCCCGAGTGCGGTCAGGGCATGGGAAACAGCCTGAACCTGGAACAGGACATCCTGTTCGTCCGGGGCGCTCTGGTCCGTAACCCTGTTAAAGAGAATAAGGATGCGCATGAAGTATTATTAAACCACAAACAACGCCGTTGGCCAAGCACTTCCATTATCAGCCATGGATCGCGCGGCATGGAATAAGTCACATAAAAAACAGGAAGGGCAGGCTCGTTTCCCCCGCCGTCATCAAGGCGACGGCGGTCGCGCCTGCCCCTGCCTTTGTTCTTCAACAGCCCGCATCCAGGCAGTCGGCCCGGTTCGGGTAAACAAACATCCGGTTTTCGTAGTTCTGAAGCACCACCTCGGTATCGTTGTGCGACACGACATAGTTGGGCAGCAACGGTATTTTTCCGCCGCCGCCGGGGGCGTCAATAACATAGGTGGGCACGGCATATCCCGACGTGTGGCCGCGCAGTCCGCGAATGATTTCCAGCCCCTTGTCCACGGAGGTCCGGAAATGACCCGTACCGGTCACCGGGTCACACTGGTACAGGTAATACGGTTTGACCCGCATGCGCATCAGGTGGTGCATCAGATTTTTCATGGTCAAAACGTCGTCATTGATCCCTTTTAAGAGGACCGTCTGGGAACCCAGGGGAATACCGGCATCGGCCAGTCTTGCGCAAGCCTCGTAGGCCTCGGGTGTGCACTCCTCCGGATGGGAAAAGTGCAGGCTCATCCACAAAGGATGGTACTTGCGCAGCACCCGGATCAGGTCCGGCGTGATGCGCTGGGGCAGCACCGCCGGCACCTTGGTGCCGATGCGTACGATCTCCACATGAGGAATCTCACGGACTTTGTTCAGGATCCAGTCGAGCTTGGCATCACTGAGGGTCAGCGGGTCTCCGCCGGACAGCAGCACGTCCCGGATGGAAGGCGTGTTCCGAATGTACTCGATCGCCTTTTCCAGCCTGGACTTGGATGGATAAATCTTGCCCCGTCCCACCAGCCGTGATCGGGTGCAGTACCGGCAGTAAGTCGAGCAGAACCCGGAAACCAGCAGCAGCACGCGGTCCGGATAGCGGTGCACCAGTCCGGGTATCTGGGTGTGGCCCTCTTCACCCAGTGGATCGTGGCTCTCTCCCGGCATCTGGAAAAATTCATGCACCGTGGGCACCACCGTCCGCCGCAGGGGGTGGCCGGGCCGGGTCTCATGCAAAAGGCTCATGTAGTAAGGGGTGATGCCCAGAGGAAGCTTGGTTTTCAGCTCGGCAAAAACACCCATCTCATCCAGGGAGAGGTCCAGAAAGCGGGACAGCACCGAGGGCGTGCTGATCCGGTTCTGAAGCTGCCAGTGCCAGCTGTTCCACTGGCTGTCGGCCAGACCGGGATAAAAGCGGTCTCGAAAACTCTGGGTTTTTGAATAAACTTGAAATTGGGAAACGGCCTGGGAAGGCGCCTCGGCGGGAATTGTCGAGACATGAAGAGGAGAAGGGTTGGAAAGGCAGGTCAGCGACGGACTGGGAGGTTCGTCGTCCTGCTGGTGGTCAGGAGGGTCGTCTTCCTTCTCACGTTCCTGAACAAAGACTTGCGTCGCCTGATTGTCCATGGGTAAGTACATGTTTGTTTCCTTTTCCAAAAAAGGTTGTTAATTGCCGACTTACGTGATGCCTATTATGAACCTGAAAAACAAAAAGTAAAGATATTTTTTGCTTCCAAATGAAAATTTTTCTTTTTCGGGCGGGTTTGTTTCCGTTGAGTTTTCAGTCAGCTATGGGTGCCTAAAAAATAAGGCTTTACTACCTCACGTACCTGTAAAAGGGCTTAAAAATAGCTTACTGAAACCGGTTTAAGTCATAAAGGATTGATGCCAGCCGTTCTTTGTCCTCCGGTCCCGCCAGAAGCACGGTTGCCGGGGCGTTGGGAAGAAACCCCTTCGTGAGTTCCCGTCTTTCCTGCATCTTATAAGCATCCCGGTTTTCAGGCGGGCGCATGTAAAGCAGCAGGTCCGTCAGGTTGCCCGACATTCCGGCATGGTCTACATGCTCAATGTACTGGTGCATGACGGTGTTGACCGTCACCGTCAAGGGAGTCATGAGGGCCGCCCCTTCTCCCTGGCAGGGACGGGTGGAAACAAGACACCGGCAGGAAAAGGGCCGGACTTCGTATACGGGGCACCGGTCTTCCGTCAGCAGGGGGCACGGCCCCCATGAGGGGTCGGGAGATTCTTCCACGGGAAGCGGTTCGCCGCTGCGATAGCTTTCGGCCATCCGGTTGAAAGTCAGGCCGGGCGCAAACCGTTTCCGCCCCCTTGCCGCCGCCAGTCGGTCCCACAGACGGGACCCATCCTCACACCGTTCCAGATGGTCGGCAATGGCACAGGCCTCCAGCGAGGTCGCGGTCACATTGATGGTACAGCAGGCGGCGCATCCCTTGTGGCAGGCAAGGCCCAGGGTGGCGGTATAAGCGTCATGTACGCCGCAGATATGGTCATAGGCGGCCCGTTTTCTTTCATAGGTGTACATTCGGCGACTCCAGTTCGTCAGGATTCCCATCTTTTGGCACGGCGTCATATTTGTCAATATCAAATCCATGTCCCGGTTTCTGTTTCCACGGCACCGCGGTTCCGGCCTCAGGACCCATAAAATAACGGTTTGCCGGGCCGTTATTGGACTTGACAGGCCGCATGCCTTTGCGCATACTGTCTTGCAAAAAAACACAGCGACCCGGATCAAGGGAATCACCCATGCCCGACAGTTATGATAAAAAAGCGGTAAAAGACCTTCTGGCCGCCTGTCCCGGCCTGCCACGGGATCTGGCGGCCTGTATCCACGCCTCCCGGCTCCTTGGCGGCAACCCGGCAATGGTACTCCACGGCGGGGGGAACACCTCGGTCAAGCTGGCCGGAAAAGACATTTTCGGCCGGGACCAGCGGATCCTTTTTATCAAGGGCAGCGGGGTGGACATGGCCCATATTGATCCGGAAGGATTTGCCGCCATGGACCTGTCGGCCCTTGAAAAAATCAGGGCACTGGACCACCTGACCGATGAAGAGATGGAAAACCAGCTGTGCCGGCACCGGCTTGACCTCAAGGCGCCGGCCCCTTCGGTGGAGACCCTGCTGCACGCTTTCCTTCCCCACCGGTTTGTCAATCATACCCATGCCGACGCTGTTTTGGCCCTGACCAACCGCAAAAAAGGGAAGGCCGTGGTTCAGGAGGCCCTGGGCGCCGGGGTCTGCGTGACCGCTTATGAAAAATCAGGTCTGCCCCTGGCAAAACAGGTGGTCGCCGCATGGGAAAAGACACCTGAGTCCGATACCGTGGTGGTGATGTACCATGGCATCTTCACCTTCTCCGATAACGCCGAAACCGCCTGTAACCGTATGATCGAGCATGTTCAAAAGGCTGAAAAGTGGCTGTCCGCGCATCAGGTATCGGCGGTGCCGGGAACAGTGGCCGCGCCCTCCGGCGGCACCTGCGCCCGCGTGGTTCAGGTGATCCGCGGAACCTGCTCCCCGGTGGATGGCAGCGGGAAACGGCGCCGGCTGCTGGCCAGTCTTCGCACCGATGTGGACCTGGTGGCCATATCCCTGAGCAGGGAGGCCCGAAAAATCTGCGCCTCCGGGGTCCTGACCCCGGACCACGCCATTCGGACCAAAAACAGGATCGCGTTTCTGCCCTCCGTGCCCGGCAATGACGACAGTTTGAGGGCGCTTGCCGCCAGAGTGGTATCCGCTTACGCGGAGGACTATCAAACGTACTTGTCGGCCAATGCCGGGAAACAGCCTCCCGCCGGCGCAGACCCCCTGCCCCGTGTTTTTCTGGTGGCCGGCCTGGGCCTGGTGGCCCTGGGGCCGACCCGGAAGGCGGCGGCGGTGGCCGCTGATATCGCGGCCCATACCATCCGCGTCAAGGCCCGGTGCGGCATGCGAAATTACCGTCCCATCGCCGAAAACCATGTGTTTGACATGGAGTTCTGGCCGTTCCAGCAGCGAAAAACCGCTTCCGGCCCCGCCCTGCCCCTGGAGGGCCAGGCGGCCCTGGTTACCGGTGCGGCCGGCGCCATCGGTTTCGGCGTGGCCGACCGGCTGCTGGCCGCGGGCGCGGTTGTGGTAGCCGCCGATCTGGACGAGACCGGCCTTGCCCATGTGTGCGATCTTCTGGCAAAACGCCATGGCAGGGACCGCGTGGAGAGCGTGGCCTTTGACGTGACCGACTTCGGCCAGACCGAACAGGCTTTCATGAAGGCCAGCCTGAAGACGGGCGGCATTGACATCGTGGTACCCAACGCGGGCATCGCCCATGTGGCCACCATCGAAAATCTCGAACCCGCCGCCTTCAATCGGGTGGTGTCCGTGAACCTTGCCGGCACCTTCAACACCATCAAGGCCTCGGTGCCTGTTTTCAGGCGGCAGGGCACCGGCGGCAACATCATCGTCATCAGCACCAAGAACGTGTTTGATCCGGGCGCCGCCTTCGGGGCCTACAGCGCGGCCAAGGCAGGGGCGCACCAGATCGCCAAGATCGCGGCCATCGAACTGGCGCCCCTGGGAGTCCGCGCCAACATGGTCAACCCGGATGCCGTGTTCGGCGACGCGGCGGTTCCCTCCAAGCTCTGGGAACTCATCGGGCCGGACCGCATGAAGGCCAGGGGTCTGGACCCCGAAGGACTGAAGGAATATTACCGCCAGCGTAATCTGCTCAAGGCATCCGTCACCGCCGAGCACGTGGGGAACGTGGTGGTGTTTTTCGCCAGCGACCTTTCCCCCACCACCGGCGCCAGTTTCCCGGTGGACGGTGGAAACCCGGCGGCCTTTCCGCGATAGGTATTGGCCATGAAACTCAACCACATCGGCGTTGTCTGCCGGTCGGCCGTATCCGGTGACCGGTTTTATAAGGACCTGCTGGGCCTTGAAAAACGCCGGGAACGCCGCGTTCCGGGGGTCATGATAGAGTCAATTTTTAATATCAACCGGGAAGCCCTGATCATCGACTATGGAAACGACCGGCTGTTTCTGGAAGTTTTTGTCATTCCAGACCTTGAGGAACGACGCCCGGTTTCTCACCTCTGCCTGGAGGTTACAGACCGGCCTGCTTTCCTTGAAAAATGCCAGGCCATGGGTTTCCCCGTGCGCAAGATAGCCAAAAATGACGGAACCGCCATCGTTTTTATTCAGGATGACGATGGCAACCAATATGAAATAAAAGAAACAGCGTAAAAAAGGAGCAGACCATGCCAGATGTCGACGATATCAAGGAAGGCAAGCAGTACCACACCGACACGCCCCAGACAACAGAAGGGTTTTTCCTCAAGGGGTCCAACGCCCTGGACTGGGGCATGAAAAACCGGCTGGCCCGCATCTTCAACCCGAAAACCGGCAGGACCGTGATGCTGGCCATTGACCACGGCTATTTTCAGGGCCCCACCACCGGCCTGGAACGGATCGACATCAACATCCTTCCCCTTGTGCCCTATGCCGACACCCTGATGCTGACGAGGGGGATTCTCAGAAGCGTTGTGCCCCCTTCCTTTACCACGCCCATCGTGCTGAGGGCCTCGGGCGGCACCAGCATTCTCAAGGAACTCTCCAACGAGGAGATCGCCGTGGATATTGAAGACTCCATCCGCCTCAACGTCTGCGCCATGGCCGTTCAGGTGTTTATCGGCGGGGAGTATGAACGCCAGTCCATCATCAACATGACCCGGCTGGTGGACATGGGCAACCGGTACGGCATTCCCACGCTGGCGGTGACCGCGGTGGGCAAGGACATGGCCCGGGACGCCCGGTATTTCCGTCTGGCCACCCGCATCTGCGCCGAACTGGGTGCCCAGTACATCAAGTCCTATTATATTGACAAGGGCTTTGAAACGGTCACGGCTTCCTGCCCGGTGCCCATCGTGATGGCCGGGGGAAAGAAAATACCGGAGCTCGACGCCCTGACCATGGCCTACAACGCGGTGCAGCAGGGCGCGGCCGGTGTGGACATGGGCCGGAATATTTTCCAGTCCGACGCCCCGGTGGCCATGATTCAGGCGGTCAAGGCCGTGGTGCATGACAATGAGGCTCCGAAAAAGGCCTTTGACCTCTACAACACCCTTAAAAACGAGCGGCGTTGAAAACACGGCCCGGCAATACACCGTGAATCGGAAGAATGAAAAAACAGAAGAAGCGCGGCACACCACGCCTTGTGTTCCTGGGAAAGGCCCATGCGGTTGAATGAAAATTTTCAAAAAGCGCTCGGCCTTTTAACCTGCCCCGCCTGCGCAAAAAACACCGCTGCGGATCTGACGCTGGTTGAAGAGCCCTCCCCTGCCCTTCAATGCACCGTGTGCCGTACCGGTTATCCGGTCGTCGACGGCGTGATCGATTTTCTGCCAAGCTACGAGGAAAACCGGCAGCCGGGCCTGGCCCAGCGGCTCATGGAAAACAGGGCCGTAGTGGCTTTTTACGAGCGGTATTTCAGGCCGGCCTTCACCCGCATGGGGTCTCCCATTACCTATGATGAAGAGATGGCCTGGCTGAAGAAAATCAAAACGGAAATCCCGGTTCGAACCGTTCTGGACCTGGCCTGTGGCACAGGAAAATATGCCAGGCTCCTTGACGATATGTACCGGCCGGAATTTGTTTTTGCCGCGGATATCTCCCTGCCCATGCTGCGGCAGGCACGGACCTGCGCGGCGGCGGAAAGCCGGGAAAACATGATTCACCTCCGGGCCGACGCAGGCGCCCTGCCGTTTAAGAAAGGCGTGCTGGACAGAGTGAATTGCTTTGGCGCCCTTCACCTGTTTCCGGATGTGCCACGCACCCTCATGGAACTCGGAAGAACAGCGGTGGATAAAGCTGTTTTTACCTGCCTGACCAGCCGGAAAGTCAAGGGGCTGTCCCTGATCCAGTCCTTTTTTTCCCGGCTGGCCACATTTCAGTTTTTTGATGAGAACAGGCTCGAGAAGGACTTGAAGGAGGCTGGTTTTTCAGATATGCGGCGTACCTGCAATAAAATGGTTCTGGCGTTTTCCTGTGTAAAAACAAGGCCGAATTTTATACAAGAGAGAAGCGTCTCCCTCTAATAAGGGAAAACTGATCGTCGACATCAGCCGACACCTTCTACCGTTTGAACTCAAGCTAAAATTTTAATATTTAGAGAAGACCTTATTGATTGGTGCCTGGGGCCGGAATCGAACCGGCACGAAGACTGAGCTTCAAGGGATTTTAAGTCCCTTGCGTCTACCTGTTCCGCCACCCAGGCAAAGGGTGGGTCTTTGGGATGCCGCTATATAAACGTATCAAAACGACCTTGTCAAGCAATATGCGCCGGGCTACTCGCTCATTAGCGCTATAAGGCCGGCAAAAAAATCCAAAGACTCGGGGTTTTTCAGGGCGTCCCGGTTGCCTGCGTCGCCGCCGTCGAGAATCCGTTTGACCGCCAGTTCCACCTTTTTCATGTTCAGGGTGTAGGGGATATCGGGAGCCGCCAGAATTTTGGCTGGCACGTGGCGGGGTGACGCATTGTTACGAATCACAGCTTTTATTTTTTCCTTCAGGCCGTCGGTGAGTTCATAGCCCGGCACCAGTTTGACAAAAAGGATCACCCTCACGTCGTTTTTCCAGTTCTGCCCCACCACCAGGGAATCTTCCACCTCGGCCAGGGTCTCCACCTGGCGGTAGATCTCGGCGGTGCCGATGCGCACGCCACCGGGGTTCAAGGTGGCGTCGGACCGGCCGAAAATCACCACCCCGCCGCGGTCGTTGATCTGGATAAAATCGCCGTGGGTCCACACGCCGGTAAAACGCTCGAAATAGGCCTGCCGGTACTTTGCGCCGTCGGGATCGTTCCAGAAATAAAGCGGCATGGAAGGGATGGCCGCCTCGCACACCAGCTCGCCGGGCCGGTTGAGAACCGCCCTGCCCCGCTCGTCATAGGCCGCCACCTTTACACCCAGGCCCCGGCACTGGATTTCGCCCGCATACACCGGTCCCATGGGATTGCCCAGCACAAAGCAGCTGTTGATGTCGGTGCCGCCGGAAATGGAGGCCAGTTGAAGGTCGGCCTTGATTTTTTTGTACACAAACGCAAACCCTTCGGCGCTCAGCGGGGAACCGGTGGAAAGCAGGGTTTTTAAAGAAGACAGATCAAAGGCATCAGCGGGACACAGCCCGGAATCCCGCAGGGCGGCCAGGTATCCGGCGCTGGTACCGAAAACGGTAAACCGTTCCTGCTCGGCATAGCGCCACAGCACGCCCGGATCCGGGTGAAAGGGATTGCCGTCATACAGGGCCACGGTGGCGCCGGTGGCCAGGGCGCAGGTGAGCCAGTTCCACATCATCCAGCCGCAGGTGGTAAAATAAAAAATCGTGTCGGAGCGGGTCAGGCCGGTATGCAGCGCCAGTTCTTTAAGCTGCTGGATCAGCACCCCACCGGCCCCCTGCACAAGAGACTTGGGCGGGCCGGTGGTGCCGGACGAATACATGATGTAAAGCGGATGGTCAAATGGCAACTGGACAAAGTCGATGACATCGGCGCCGGGCTCCTGGAAATCGGCAAGCAGCACCGCCTTTCCCAGAAAACGGATATCCGGATCGGGCCGGGTATAGGGGACAATAACCACTTTTTCAAGGGCATCCAGAACCGCGCACACCTCGTGAATCCGGGGCAGGCTGTCGACGGCCCTGCCCTTGAAAAAATAACCGTCCGCGGCAAACAGCACCCTCGGCGCTATCTGGCCGAACCGGTCCAGCACGCTTTTGGCGCCGAAATCCGGGGAACAGGAGGACCACACCGCTCCCAGGCTGGTGGCGGCCAGCATGGCGATGATCGCCTCCGGCATGTTGGGCAGAAAACCCGCCACCCGGTCGCCGGCTCTGATGCCGAGCCTTTTTAACGCCGCCGCTGTTTTGGCCACCTCGGTGTAAAGCTGGGCATAGGTGAGCCGGCGCTGCCGTTCACCTTCGCTACTGAACACCAGGGCCGTGCGGCCGTCCCGGTAACGCAGCAGGTTTTCGGCAAAGTTGAGCATGGCACCGGAAAACCATTTGGCGCCGGGCATTTTCGTCGGGTCGTCCACCACCCGGGTGCAGGCCACCGAGTGGCGGATTTCCGTAAAATCCCACACACGGGCCCAGAAGTCGGAAATATGCTCCACAGACCACCGGTAAAGATCGCTGTAGTCCTGCAACCCGGTTCCGCAGGACCGGTTCACCTGTTCCATGAACCGGTACATGTTGGAATGCCGAACCCGTTCGGGCAAAGGCGTCCACAGCGGTTCGGTCATGATATTCTCCCGTGCCGGGATATCGGCGCTATTTCCGGGTCAGAAAACGGTGATAGTCGTACATCTTGGCCAGGGCCTTGACCGCCCGCTCCGGTGTCGGGAAAAAGAGGGCATTATACCTGTGGCCAGCCACCTTGTTCACGGTCCTGTCCTCTTTTTCGTCGGTCATGATGCTCACGCCGATCACCGGCTTTTTGTATTTTTCCATCATGGTGACGACATGCTCGATGTACTGTTTTTCAAACCCGTAGACCACATCCACCACCTGGTTTAAGAACTCGGGCGTATAGGTAGGGTCCACGGCCGCGGACTTGACGACGCGCCGGGTAATCAGCCGTTTTCCCATGATCCCCAGGTTGATCACCGCGTCACAGCCGTCCCATTTGAGCAGCGCCTCCATGACCTGCATGGGCAGCGTGTTGCTGGCCTCCCCCACCAGGTCGATGGGATTGGAACGGCTCCAGTAAGGCGGCAGCAGCTTGTCCATATCCGCAAGGATGTCCGGGGTCAGTTCCGGCACCTCCAGGCTGTGGGTGGCGCAAAGGTCGGCGGCCACCACCCCCCAGCCGCCGCCCAGGGTCATGATGCCGATGCGGTTGCCCGCAGGCAGAGGGATTGAGGAAAAGGCGGCGGACAGGTCCAGCATCTCCATGGGCTGTTCCACCTTGACAATGCCCGACTGCCGGCAGGCGGCGGCAAAGACCCTTGCATTGGAGGCCATGGCGCCGGTGTGGCTGGCCGCGGCCTTTTCACCGGCCTTTGTCTGGCCCCCTTTCAGCAGCACGATGGGTTTTTTCTTTGAAAGGCGGCGGGCGCTTTCCAGGAAGCGGCGGCCGTCTTTCACGCTTTCGATATAGAGCATGACGATCTCGGTGATTTCATCCACTTCAAACGCGTGCAGGTAATCTTCAATAGTCACCATGGCCTCGTTGCCCGAACCGCTGAAGGCCCGGATTTCAATGCCCTGCTGTTCGGCGAACTGCAAGAGCTGGCCGCCCATGTTGCCGGACTGGGACACCATGGCGATGCCTCCGGGATCGGGCCACACGTGGGTTCCCGTGCAATACAGCTTGATGTGGGGGTTGCTGATGCCCATGGTGTTGGGCCCCACCATCAGGATATCGGCGGCCCGTGCCCGCTCCACCACCCGGGCTTCCAGTTCCCGGCCGTCGGCGCCGGTCTCGCTGAAGCCCGACGAAATCAGCAGCATGCTTTTGACCCCCTTGGCCTCCAGGTCGGGAATCAGGTCCAGCACCTTGGCCGCCGGAACGGTCACCACCGCCAGGTCCACTTCGCCGGGAATAGCCGAAACCGTCGGATAGGCCTTGCGGCCCGCGATGGTTTCACGCTGGGGGTTGACCAGGTAGACCGGGCCTTCATACCTGTTGCTCAGCACGTTGGTGAAAAGCAGGTGGCCCCACTTGCCAAGGCGGCCCGAAGCGCCCACAAAAGCGATGGAACGGGGATAAAACAGCCTGCCCAGACGGCGGGGGTCCACCGGTTCGGAAAGCTTGCGCGCCTTTGCGGCCCGGCCCTTGACCACAAGGGCGTCCACCGCTCGAACGTCGCCGCTGGCCGTGACGATCAGCGGGTTGATATCAACTTCGGCCACTCCCTTTTCTTTCTGGCTGAGCCGGGAAAGGCCCATCAGTGTCTCCACCAGCCGGTCACGGTTGGCAGCCTGCTCCCCCCGGAAGTCTCCCAGCAGGGCACCGGCCTGAATCTCGTCAAGCATCTCCCGGGCGTCGGCCTCCTCCAGAGGCGCCACCCGGAATGTCACGTCCGACAGGGCTTCGGTAAAAATGCCGCCAAGACCGAACATCACCACCGGGCCGAATACCGCGTCATGAAAAAGCCCGGCCACGAATTCCCGTCTGCCTTCCACGTAGGGCTGGACCAGAAATCCTTCCAGCAGGGAGCCGGCGCCGGCCCGGATTTTACGGCAGGCGTCCTGCACCGACCGGGCGTCCTTGAGTTTCACATGCACCAGGCCGGCCTCGGTCTTGTGCATCAGTTTGGCGCCCAGCCCCTTGACCACTACCGGATATCCGAATTTACGGGCCGCGGTCACGGCGGCGGCCTCGCTTTTTACCGCAACTTCCTGAACCACGGGAATACCGTATTTTTTCAGCAGATCCTTGGATTCTTTTTCCGACAGCGCGGTTCTTGCCGCCTTTTTTGTGCCCTGTTTCTTTGCTCCTGTGTTGCGCATGTCCCGTCCTTGAAAAAACAATGTCATTAAACTATCTGCCGCCAGGCGGTTTTCCGCCGGTTGCCGGATCGTCGAAGGGATCAGGATAGTGGGTGGTATGGGTCTTGTCAAGCACGGGAAAAAGGTCGGGAAAAAATCATTCAGCGTTTTTCCGGAAAACCAGCCCTGGGAAAAAGGGCTTTGCTTTTTCACCATTCTCTGCTAAAAATGATATGTCAAAAAAGCAGGTGAACACTGTTATAAAAACCCGTTAATACCGGTCTAACCCATCGTTTTTTAGAGACAAACCCTTTCCCTTGAAAGCTTGACATCGGCTTTGTCGCAATATAAGGTGAAAGCAACACCGGCAAAAAGATAAACCCTGTTTTGCAATGACAACGGAAAATCGACAGGCAGTTTTCGGATTTACATGGGGGGTGCTGCTCCTGATAATGGGCTGCGGCGTGTTTTACCGCACGCACCAGCTTGGCTCCCAGCTCGATGCCGTCGCAGGCACACCCGCTACCGCTCTTTTCATACGCATTTGCCTTTACATCATGGGCATACTGCTCGTGGGCGGCGGAATCAAAAAAATCCGCCGTCACTACGGCTCAATGCGCGCCGGGCGGCCGAATCCATAATCAGGACGAGGCGCATATCATCATGACCACGCGTTGATGATCAACGCGTAAGACGCAATACGAGGAAACCATTATGGCTGTCACGCTTTCCACGGCCCAGACAGGTTCGATCCCCCAGAGCTCCTCCTCCGACGCTGAATACCGGAGAAAAGTTCAGGAGGTCAACAAGCGTATTTTTTCCGCCGCCAACCTGGATGAAATCCTTATCGACATCAAGGAAGACATCATCGGCCTTTTCGCGGCCGAGCGCATTACCATCTACTACGTGGACGGCATCAAGCGGGAACTGGTGTCGCGTTATAAGACGGGCGCGGAGGTGGAGGAGATCCGGGTCCCCCTGTCGCCGGACAGCATCGCGGGTTTTTCCGCCTACCGGCAGCGGCTGATCAATATCAAGGACGTGTACAACCAGCGGGAACTGGTCAAGATAGACCCGGCCCTGACCTTTGATGAAAAGTGGGACCGGCGCAGCGGTTTCACGTCCAAACAGATGCTGGTGGCCCCCATCCTTTTCAAGAAAATGCTCATCGGCGCCATTCAGCTGGTCAACCGCAAAGACGGTCAGCCTTTTACCGCGGAAGACGAAAGGAACCTCACCGAGCTGGCCGAGACCATGGGCATCGGCCTTTACAACCAGAAAAAAATGGCGGCCGCTAAAAAGGGGCGGCGAAACAAGTTCGACCACCTTCTTGAGAACCACATTCTCACCCAGAAGGAACTGAATAACGCCATTACACTGGCGCGAGAGTCCAACCAGCCCATTGAAGATGTCCTGATCAAGGAGTTCAATGTCCCCAAAGACGAACTGGGAACTTCCCTTGCCAAATACTATGACGCGCCTTACCGGCCATACGACAAGGGAACCCCCATTCCTGGGGAACTGCTGGGCGGCCTGAAAGTGCCGTTCATGAAAAACAATACATGGGTGCCCCTGTGCACCACCCCGGACGGCGAGGTCCAGATCGCCATCGATAACCCCCACGACATTCAGCGGGTTAATGAAATCAAAGCCCTGTTCACGGGGAGACGGCTGAAGTTCTGCGTCTCCT
>JBMORB010000188.1:0-2610 GCA_049320925.1 Thermodesulfobacteriota bacterium
CACCGGTGGCGCGGGAACCACTCCGGTTTTTCCCCAGGGCAGCAGTTTTGCGCCCATCCGGGCCGGCGAGCCGGTGCTCATGGATATGGCCTTTGGCTTTCGGGGTTACCTGTCGGACCATACGCGGATATACGCCATTGACGGCCTGGCCGATGATCTGCTGGAGGCGCACAACGCCATGCTGGAGATTCAGGAACTGGTCAAGAAGACAGCCCGACCTGGAATGACGGCAGACTCGGTTTACGACCTGGCCGCCGAACGGGTGGCAGAACTGGGGTATGCCGACAACTTCATGGGCGCCGGAGAGGGCCGCGTGCGGTTTGTGGGCCACGGCGTCGGCATTGAGCTGGATGAATACCCGGTGCTGGCCGCCGGCCAGAAGATGGTGCTGGAAGAGGGTATGGTGGTGGCGGTGGAGCCCAAGGCCGTTTTCCCGGAGCGCGGCGTGGTGGGTATTGAAAACACCCACGTGGTGACAAAGACCGGTCTGGAACAACTGGGCCGGTATACCGAGGCCGTGATAATTGTCTGAATGCTTCGAAATCGATAGCAAGGCTCCATGCGGTGCCTAACCCGCATATTGCATGAAATTTTTCGACACGGAAGAATATTCTTATAAAATAAAAAAATTGTTGCGATAAAATCCAGGCGTATTTTGAAAATACAAACTGTCATAAACGACTTGAGGTCTTTTATGCCAATTTTATGTCGAAAAAACTCACCCTTCGGGCGAGTCGCCTTGGCCGCATCTGCTGTGTTGCGGGACATTCGCAGCAGGCCGGCTACAGCTTCATGTCCCGCGCCTTGCCTCTTTCGCCCAAATCAACTCGTGAAATATGCGGGTTAGAAGAGCGGTTTTATGTTCTTCCAAATCTTCCTGACCTTCGTGTCCAAACACCCTGGCGAATCAGTCAGCCGGTTTTATCAATATCGATAGCGATCCCGATTTCGATTTCAATGAGTGGAACAGGGGCAGGCGGTGGAAGCCGTTACATGCTCTGATACAGGGCCATGCGGCTGGTGACCTTCTGCAGGTAATCCCTTGTTTCCTGGTAGGGCAGCCGGTTGATCAGATGGGTGTAGACCTGATCAGGTGTCATCCGGTTGATGATACCCGCGGCGTTGTCCACGTTCGTGGTGCCGGCAAAGGCCCTGGCCACGTTGCCCGGCCCGGTGTTGTAGGCGGCGATGGCACAGTACATGCGGCTGAGGGGATCCTTGATTGCCGTCAGGTACCGGTTATACAGCAGGTAGAGATAGGCGGTCCCCATGTTGATGTTGTTGGCTTCCTGATACAGATAAGAGGGCGACAGCAGCATCTCCTGGCCGAAGATGAATTCCGAGGCGTCCCTTCCCGCCGACTGGGGCACGATCTGCATCAGGCCGTATGCCGGCACATGGGAGCAGGCCATGGGGTTGAAGGCGCTTTCCGTGTGTATCACGGCAAACACCAGGGCCTCGTTCAGGCCACGCTCGGCGGCGTAAGACTGTACCATGGGCCGGTATTCCATGGCCTTGCGGTGCATGCTGCCCGCGGGCAGGGCCACCCGCAGGGTGACCACGTCGGTATCCGGCATCTTTGAAGGCGCGCGGGACAGAGTGGCGTTTCGTCTCAGGTCGGCTATGGCCGCGTCAATCTCCCGGTCGGAGGGGCGGTCCTTGCCCGTGATCATCCGCAGCAGGACCGGATTGTCCCCCATATTCCCGGTCTGGGCAAAAGGGGATTCCTGGGTGATCCGCTTTTCAACATTCTGGGCAAGCATATCCCTTTCAAAGGCGGTTTTCTGATCCTCGGTCATCATCTCCCGCAGCTTCCGCTCCACCAGGAGGTCGACCAGGGCGTCCATGTCTTTTGTCACGTTGATATCAATCTGAAGATACTGCTGATCGAAATCAACAATATGGCGGGACTGATAGTCCGGCGCGTACTCCACCCATCGCTTGGCCGTGCTGATTTCCGCCTTGACCCAGGTTTTCAGGATTTCCTTTTCATAGGCCCGGTACGCTTCTTCAATGATCCGCTGGTAGGTTTTATAGGATTGTTCAATAGCGGCCTTTTCCGTCGCGTACTGCCGTTCTATATCCTTTTCCTGACGCTTGAAAGCTTCAGCGGTCGCATCGACTTCGTTGCGGTTTGTCATACGCTGCTCGATGACCTTGAACTGGCGGTCCATGGGATCGGCCCATGCGCGGGGCAAAAAGGCTGGCATTATGAAAATCAGAAGGCAGGCCAGAAGCCTCACGGCCGGTGAACAGATGGGTGTCCTGAATATCATGATTTCCTCGTCACTGGTCTATAAACGGCCGGCGGCTTTTGTTTTGAGAACCTCGAAAAGCTTGTCCACCTGGGCCAGGGTTTCTTCAGGGGTGCCGGTATTGTCAATCACCATGTCCGTCCGTGCCCTCTTTTCGTCGATGGGCATCTGCGCGTGAATGCGGGCGCGGGCATCGACCTCGGTGAGGCTGTCCCGGGCGATGAGCCGTTCCATCTGCTGGGCCGGTGTGGCATAGACCACGATGATGTCCGATATGTCCCGGTACATGCCCGACTCGTAAAGCAGGGGCACATCCAGGACCACAATGGTGTCCGGGACCTCTGCCTCGTTGATG
>JBMORB010000189.1:0-2609 GCA_049320925.1 Thermodesulfobacteriota bacterium
CGCCAATAACATGGCCAACCACTATCCCCACTATCAGCGCAATGACCGCAAAATCCAGAGGCTCAAGGAAGTATGCCGCCTGGTGGCCGAGCATATGTACGGCGACAAGTTTGATCCGAAAACAGGACGGGTGGACTTCGGTCGGCAGGACCGCAACCAGACCATTAAAAGCGACGTGGCACCGGTCACCCGGGAGATGCTGGAAAAATATCCCAAGATCCGGTTCTACGAATCGCTGAATCCCGACAACCAGAAAGGCGTTGAGCTGGCCTGCCTCGGCGCGGTGGACCTGGATGCCATCATCGCCTATTGCGGAAAATTCCTGCGCCGGACCCTAAGCGGCATAACGGGCAGAGGCAAGGTTACGGCCCTGCCAAGCAAGGCCGTGGTCAGCCGGAACGAAAACAGGGAGAAAAAGGCCGCCTGACGACAAAGGAGACCGGCTCATGCATCTTTTAACAAGCACCGCGCATCGGGCGGCCATGGCCGCTTCGCGAAAAGGATACCGGGAATATAAAGCTGGCCTGGCCGATATCAGGCCCCATCAGCTGCGCATCCTCGCCTCCATTCTCAAGACTGTCAAAAACTCTGAGTCAGGCAGACACTATGGGTTGACCGGGGATGAATCCGTTGAAATGTTTCGCACAAAGGTCCCCCTGACCGAATATACCCACTGGGAAAAGATGATTGAGCGGCAGCGAAAGACCGGCGAACCCGTTCTCAGCGCAAGCCCCTGCGAACGCTACCAGCCCACCAGCGGGTCCACCTCAAGCATAAAGTGGATTCCCTACACCAGGCAGTTTCTGGCCCAGGTGGACGCCTTTATTTCCCCGATGATCTACCGCATGTACCGGCAATACCCCGGTGTTCGAAAAGGAATGCATTACTGGTCGCTCTCCTGGATTCCAACGGAACTGCGCGGCAATATCAGCCCGAACATCAATGACGATCTGAAGCTGCTGCCGTGGTGGAAGCGGATTTTCATGTCCCTGACCATGGCGGTTCCCGGCGGCGTGGCACACGCACCCACTTCACAAGCATCCATGTTTGCCACCGCCTGCTACCTTTGTGCCGCCCGGGATCTCTCGCTGGTTTCCGTGTGGAGCCCCACCTTTCTGCTGAACCTTATCGACCTGATTCACAGCCACCGGAAAGAAATCGCCATGGTGCTGGCCTCGGGGGAATGGGGGGGGGAGCAACAATCTTTGGCCTACCTGCCGTGTCCCCGATCGCATCGGGGGGCCGACGCACTGAAAAACTGGGGAACAACACTGTCACCGAAAAACCTTTCCCGGCTGTGGCCGGCCTTAAGCGTGATAAGCACCTGGGATACCTGGACCTCGACGGCATGGGCAAAAGAATTAAAACGCCTGTTTCCTTTTGCCGCGATTGACGGCAAAGGGCTGCTTGCCACCGAGGGCATTGTTTCCATGCCCTTTGACAACCAGTACCCGTTGTCCTATCAGTGCCACTTTTATGAATTCATGGACTGGCACTCCGGCGACATCCTGTATGCGTGGGAACTGGAAAAGGGACAGGTTGTCCAGCCGGTGTTGACAACGGGCGCCGGCCTGTTGCGGTATTGCCTGCATGACAAACTTGAGGTAACCGGCTTTCTGGAGCGCTGCCCCTGCTTTCTTTTTCTGGGGCGTTCCGATGGCGTTGACCTGGTCGGGGAAAAGCTGAGCCCTGAAGCTGCCCAGCACCTGTTGGGCCTGGTGGCGAAAAACCAGGGAATCAAACCGGTCAGCCTGCTGGCCGTACCTACGGCCTATTCCAGCGCCGCTGATGGATACGTGTTGTTGTGCGAAGGAAGCGATCCGGCTCCGGCCGGGGAGATTGCCGCACGGGCAGAGAAAGAACTGCGCAAGATTTATCATTACAACCTTGCGCGGGACCTTGGCCAGCTGGCCCACCTGAAATGCGTCGTGTCACCTGCAGCAACAGCGATCTACCAGTCACGTGCCACCTCCCGGGGCATGGTGGCGGGAAACCTGAAAATCGAACCTGTGGTCCTCTGGAATTGCGAGCTTCCCGAGCTATTGCGATCGGCGCTCACAGAAGACCCCTCGGTCACGGATCGCGATAAAACATATAAAACGCCATAAAACAACATAAGGAGTTTTTCCCGATGAAGCTTAAAGATTTTGCCGCCCAATTTGACTCTATCGTCATGACACCGGAAGACAACTCTGACATTCAGGCGCTCTACAACAGTATCTCAATGACCAGCGAAAATTTCAGTGTACACACAAAAAAATCGCCCGATTATTTCCGGTTTCTGGCATATGCCGCCAAAACCCACCATGTGTTCGGTTTTCCCAACCCCCAGGGGGAGCTCGAAGGCCTGGCCGCACTGATTATCAGGCCCTGCTACATCAACGGCCGCCCCGACCGGGTGGGCCACTTTCTCGACCTTAGATTTAAAAGAAGGCGGGATCGCACCGGAACCGGCGACTGGAAAAACATGGCCCTGGGCTTTACCCGCGTCGGCAAGGATATAGATGAACTGGAACAATGTCGTGTCTACCACGGTTCCTACATCACTACCAACATTTACGCCACAGCGGCTATCGGTAAGGAAAAAAAGGATGCCCCCGCCCCAAAGC
>JBMORB010000190.1:0-2609 GCA_049320925.1 Thermodesulfobacteriota bacterium
CCCGTACAAAGGTCGGGGAAGCCCGGCGGCACCGTCGCCGATCGCCAAACCGGTCGCCGGCTTATTCAAAGGCTTTCATAAATCCGCCGCACCGTTTCCGGGCCGTGAAGGCGCTCCAGCCGACGGATGGTGAAGTGGCCCCTGCCGATATTCTGAAAATGGTCGATGAACAGGGTATTAATAGCGGCCCCGCCGATGGCGCCCACAACGGGAATGGCCTGGGCCGCCGCTTTTTCAGACACCACCACGGAAAAACGGGAGGCGACCTGGGCGATCAGGCGGACAATGGCCGGCGCGCCACGGTCGGAAAGCCCTTTGCGCGCGAGGTGGGCCGCGGCATCCGACACTGCCTTGGCCATGGCGGCCCGGGCCGCGAAATACCCGGCCTCGGCGCCGTCATCATTCTTTGACCGGCCCCCCAGGGCAAAAACATGAATGCACTGGATCCGGGCCTCCATGGTCTCCAGGTTCTCCCCCTGGCTTCGGGCGATGTCGGCAATGGACCGGAGCATGATGGTGGTGGACACCGGCAGTTCAAGGATCAGGGCCGACAGGCCCAACGCCCCGCCGACAGCGCCGGAAGCCCCGGCGGCCAGCTTGTGCCACCGGTTGGAAGGCACCGACAAATCCGGCCGGGCCTGGTTCATGGTGCGCAGGGCCACTTCCAGGGCCGCCTCAATCGATTTTCTGGCCGCCGAGTTGACCGCCAAAGCCCATTTCTCAGGCAGCCGGGAAAACCCCTTTTCAATGGGCGAGCCGACCAGGTCGCTGATCCGGGCCGCAAGGCCAGGGTGCTCAAGAAGATATTTGGCGATCTTCAGTTCTTCAATTTCAGAGGCAGCAAGCGGCATAATGAATTAATCCGGTGTAGGCCGTTGTCGACCGATCTGGTTCTGGATTACCCGGTTCCTCTTTCGCCCTGCGGGCTACGGCGCGGCAGGCAAGCCGGATAATGACACCGCGTGAACTAGGCAAACTTCCAGGTGGTGGTGCCGTCCGGCGAATCTTCCAGCACCACGTTGAGGTCGGTCAGCTGTTTGCGAAGCTGGTCGGCTTTCGCGAAATCCCGGGACTTGCGGGCCGCGGCCCGCTGGGCCACCATTCGGTCGATTTCGGCCGGGTCCACGGCGTCTTTTCTGGCCGCGGCCTGTTTGCGGGTTTCAAAATAGGCCCGGGCCGGCATGTTGAAAAGGCCCAGCACTCGGCCCATCCGGCGCATGACGCCATACAGGGACCGGGCCTCGGCGACAGCGGCCTTCCCCGAATCCTTGTCCAGCACCCGGTTGACGTGGCGGGCCGCCTCAAACAGAACGGCCACGGCCCTGGCCGTGTTAAAGTCGTCATCCATGGCCTGGCAAAAATTATCCCAGCAGGCATCAGCCGCCGCCGATCCGGACTCCGCTTCGCCGCCATCGGTGCCAAGGTCCTCCACCCGTCCCAGGGCGGTGTAGAGTTTGTCCAGCCCGGTCCGGGTTTCGGCCATGGAAGCGTCGGAAAAGTCAATGGGGCTCCGGTAGTGACTGGAAAGCAGGAAGAGCCGCACCACCTCGGGGTGATGGTCTTTGAGAATCTCGTTGACCATTTTGAAGTTGTTGAGCGACTTGGACATCTTTTCCTGGTTGATCTGCACAAACCCGTTATGCACCCAGAACCGAGCGAACTCCCTGCCGAAGGCGGCCTCGGACTGGGCGATTTCGTTTTCATGATGGGGGAAAATCAGGTCCTTGCCACCGCCGTGAATGTCAAAGGTCCGGCCCAGGTACTTAGAACTCATGGCCGTGCACTCGATGTGCCAGCCGGGCCGCCCCCGTCCCCAGGGGCTTTCCCACGAAGGTTCGCCCGGTTTTTCCGCCTTCCACAGCACAAAATCAAAGGGATTCCTTTTCCGCTCGTCCACCTCGATGCGGGCCCCGGCCTCCATCTGGTCCAGTTTCCGGCCCGACAGCTTGCCGTAACCGGGAAACGATTCCACCGCGAAAAAAACATCGCCGCCGGCCTCATAGGCAAACCCTTTGTCGACCAGGGTCTGGATCACGGAGATGATGTCGCCGATATGCCCGGTGGCCTTTGGTTCCACCGTGGCGCGCTCGACAAACAGGGCGTCCATGTCCCGGTAAAACTCCGCGATGTATTTTTCAGCGACCTGCTCCGACGGCACGCCCAGTTCGGCGGCCTTGTTGATGATCTTGTCGTCCACATCGGTGAAGTTGCGCACATAGGTGACCTCGTACCCGCACACGCGCAGGTACCGGGCGATCACGTCAAACACCACCACGGACCGGGCGTGGCCGATGTGGCACGGCCCGTACACCGTGGGGCCACAGACGTACATGCCCACCTTTCCGGGGTTCACCGGCACAAAGGCCTCTTTTTTGCTGGTCAGGGCATTATAAATGGAAAGGGTCATTGCGTGATTGTTCTCCAGGCTTCACCGTTGTCCAAAAACAGTTTTAATCATGACGGTACATTTTTTATCTGTTTATCCAAATCGCTGATATGGTTGAACCTCTGTCAACAGAAAAACCTCTCCAGACCAAGGAAATTGGGTTGAGATTCCCATCAAACGTTTGCATAGAGGCGGGGTCGGCAATAACGACGGTTGAGCACTC
>JBMORB010000191.1:0-2607 GCA_049320925.1 Thermodesulfobacteriota bacterium
ATCATTCAGAAAACCGTAAGCCACGCCGATATGCAGCAGCAGGGCCTCTCTGTCCGGCGCTCCGGGCAGTGCCTGCCGGAGCTCGGCCAGGGCCGCTTCGGGCCTGCCCTGTCCCAGCAGCGCCCTGCCCTTTAGCGCATGCAGCCGGGATTGCGTGACAGGTCCGATGCCCTCTTCGGCCAGCAGGTCACTTGCCAAGCCAAGGGCGCGATGGGCGTCGGTGCGGGCGTAAATCAGGCACAGCTTGGACATATAATAACGCTTCATCTGTAAAGAACGGAACGTGTCCCCGCCTGCGGTCTTCACCAGATCCAAAGCATCGGCCATGAAGTTTTGCGCCTTTTCAAAATCCCCGCGATGATAATAAACACCGGCCATGTTTTCCAAAGTCCGGGTCTTTTTCAGCCTTTTGTCGTGCACCTTTTTTTCAAGGGCGACCGCGTACAGGGCCAATGCCTTATCGGTTTCTCCAGCCCGTTCGTAAAACCAGGCCAGGTTATGGTAAGGCCGGGTCAGGTCCGGGGCTTTTGCAATGGCGCTTTCCCACAAGGATTTGGGCGACTGCCAGTCATAATTTCTTACATGCGTACACATGCCCAGAAACACAAACCCGAACGTGGCCACTGCCGCGATAATACAGAAGATAAACCGGCTTCGCTGCCGGTAGACGGACAGAAGCCGGTTTATCCCCAGGGCCACGGGCAAAAAAAGAAACATGGACGGCAGGTAGTTTCTGTGCTCGAAAACCAGTTCAAGGGGCAGCACAGTAGACTCCACCACGTGGTGGACAAGATAAAACAGCACGGCAAAACAGACCAGGGGAAACCGCCGGCGGTAAACAAGGGCGGCTATCCCCATGCAGAGGATGCCGGCCACGGAGAAAAGCGTGGTTATCGGATGGAAAAGAGAGAAGGAAAGGCTAAAATCATGGTCAATGGAAAAAATTTCCGGCACAGGGTAAAGGAATTGGTAAATATAGAAAAACAGGATTCTCGGCTCGGTGAGCAGCCGTTCCTTTAAGCCAAAGGGGCGGTCCTCGTATCCGTTCAGCAGGGAAGACCCGGACAGCCAGAAACCGGCGGCAACAGCGGCCGCCAGAATAATGGCAGCCGGAATCACCGGCCGGGTAAACAGCCGCCGCAGCCAGGCCGCGTCAAAAAAACAAACTTCAACCAGCAGGATGGCCGCCGGAAACAGGGCGGCATTCTCCTTGGACCCCAGGGCCAGAACCGCGGCCAGCAGCATCAGCCAAAAAAATCCCCAGGGCCGCCCCTGATCCGCGGACGCGACCCGAAATTTGAGCCATGCCCACAGCCCGATGATATAAAACGTGGCGGCAAGAGAAGCCATGCGCTGGACAATATAGGTCACGGCCTGGGTCTGCATGGGATGGGCCGCCCACAGCAGCGTGGCAGTGGCGGCAATCAGAAGGCGGTCCGCCGGGGGCCGTATCGTTTTGCCGGTTTCCAGAAGCAGCAGGATGGTTTTGAAAAGAAACAGCGCGGCCGCCAGGTGAATCATCAGGTTGACCCCGTGGTAGCCGGCCGGCCGCAACCCGCCGACCCAATGATTCAAAGCAAAAGAGAGGTTGCTCACCGGCCGGTAAACACGGTCCGCGCCGCCTCTTTCCATGGTACAGGCGTCGATCACCGCGTCCAGGGTCAGGCGGTCCATGTGCAGGTCGGTCCGGTCTACGATGTTGGGCACATCGTCAAAGACAAAGTCACCGTGAAAGGTGTTGCCGTAGATCCCCAAAACAAAAAAAAGGATGCCGGAGATTAAAGGCCAAGGGTTGTGGATTTTGTCCTGCAAAAGAGTCATACGCTTGACTTTGCTGGTTTCCATCAATAAATGGCCGCGCCGTCAATAGGACAGCGGTTGATAACGGGTGCCACGGGCCAGGGCCGTAAGGCCTTGCCCGCGGACATCGGCCCGGAAGCGCGGCACGGGCAAGCTTCGCTTGGCCCGTGGCACCCATCAGAGAGCATCAAAACAAATTCCGGCCTGGTGCGAAGAGCGAATCTTTAAGGCACTCTCAGTGGTTGCGCCTCCTGTGTAAAACGCCCCTGAACCCTGCCAGCCATAGTATGCCAGCCCGCGGGCCAAGGCAAACAAAAAGGCGATGGTGCCGCCGTAAGGCAACACCATCGCCCTGACTCCCGATTCCCGTTGTTTGTCGGGAAAACCGTTCTTATGCCGGTATTCGCTTTGTATGACTAGGGCAGGTTAAAGGTTCCGGTTGACGTGGACCCCTGGCCCGTCACAGTGATGGTCACGGTAGGGGGGTTGCCAGCTGTATAACTGTAACTGGTGACATTATAATCCCCCAGGTCGGTCTCAATAGTAACGCTGGAGCCGGTACCGGTCCACGCGTTGGCGGTGATACCGGTGGGTGCCGTATTGTTCCTCAGAACAAACCTGGAATAGGAAAGCGTGGCATTGGAAAATGCGGCGGCGACAGCCCCGTCCATGGCTCTCTGTTGGGCGTCCGCAGTCAGGTTCATGAACCGGGGAATGGCCACGGCGGCCAGAATGCCAAGAATGATCAGCACGGCGATGATTTCAATCAGGGTAAACCCGCCCTGGTTGCCCAGCAGTGTTCTTTCA
>JBMORB010000192.1:0-19600 GCA_049320925.1 Thermodesulfobacteriota bacterium
GAAAATGGCAATCAATAACCATACCGCCCTCCTTTCATTGAGGTACGCTATCGATTTTTACGTTTCCCAACTCCTTCTTTTCAATCTTACGCTTGGTCTTGCGCTTACTGGTGATGGCCTGTTTTTTCCCGGTGCCGATTTCGATACCGGTACCGATCCCGATACCGATACCGATTTCCACGGGGTCAGCCATACTGTTTCATAAAATATTCAGGTCAGGGCCGGATATAGGTACTGACCACATCGCACACAAAGTCGGCATAGGCATCCACCCCGACCTTGCGGCGTGAGTATTTCCACCGCTTCAAATACCAGTCCTGAAGCATGGCCTTGATCACTGATGACGTCAGCACCGTGTCATGACCGCGAAAGTCGCCCGCCTGAATTCCCTTTTCCAGGATATCGCCATAAAGCTGCTCGGTATAAAGCTCGCTGGTAATGGCCTTTTTCTGATCAGCCTTTCCCAGATGCTTTGCTTCCATGTAAAAAAAATAAAACCACGGCTGCATGGACTCGCTCAGATACAGGTGGGTACGAATGGCGGCGGAAAGTTTTTCCGCCGCACTGGCGGCCCCCTCGACGGCCTCGGTCAGCACCCGGCTGGTCAGGCGGTAGCCCTGCTCCTGAATGATACCCAGTAGCTGCTCCTTGCTGGAAAAGTAAGAGTACAGCGCGCCCAGGCTCAGGCCGGTTTCGCCGGCCAGGTCCCTCAGGGTCATGGCATGAAACCCTTTGGTGTTGCTCAGTTTCAGGGTGGCATTGTAAATGTTGATCAGATTTCTGACCCCGACGGCCTCCTTTTTCACCTTGATGGTGTCTGAGTGAGCATAAAAGATATCCCGGCAGATATCCTCCATGGAAACCATCACGCTTTTTGAAAACGATTCAAAGGTCATTGCCGCTGCCACCTTGAAAGGGTCAATAATTCTATTTCATCCCAATCGATGTGATACCAGGGTTCAAGGATTCCAGGGGCAAAGGGGTCAAGTGGTTGTCTTTTGTTACCTCATTCATACCTTGCGAGCCCTTCCAGCCGAATGACGGATGTCAGGCTTCCAGAGCCCTGAAAATCTGTAAACATCCCACTCGCGCCCTCGAACCCTTGAACCTGTAATCTTATTATTTCTTCCCCTCGTAGTCCTTGAGAATGCGCTTGGCCACGTACATCTTGTGCACTTCATCCGCGCCGTCGTAAATCCGGGCGGCCCGCTCGTGGCGGTAATAGAAGGCCAGAATCGTGTCGTCGGTCATGCCCAGGCCGCCATGGACCTGCAACGCCCGGTCAATGACCCGCAGCATGGTATTGGCCACCATGAACTTGATGAAGGAGATATCGTACCGGGCTTCCCGGGCGCCGTAGTTGTCGATCTTCCACGCGGCGTGAAGGGTCATCAGCCGGGCCGCCTGCATCTCGGCCGCGGAGTCGGCCACCCATTCGCGGATGATCTGACGCGTGGCCAGGGTACTGCCGTCGGGCAGGATCATCCGCTGGTTGGCCCGCCGGCACATCATGTCAAAGCACCGCTTGCAGATGCCCAGCCACCGCATGCAGTGGTGAATCCGGCCCGGACCCAGCCGCTCCTGGGCGATGACAAAACCGTGGCCCTCGGGGCCGAGCAGGTTCTTCTGCGGCACCCGGCACGACTGGAACAGAATTTCCGCGTGGCTGGCATAGTCGCTCCCCTTCTCGCCCATCACCGGCAGGTTGCGCACCAGATTGAAGCCCGGAGTGTCGGTGGGCACGATGATCATGCTGGCCTGAAGATAGGAAGGCGCGTCCGGATTGGTCACGGCCATGACAATGGTGAACCGGGCGCCGTCCGCCGCCGTGGAATACCACTTGTGGCCGTTAATCACATAATCGTCCCCGTCCTTGACCGCCGTGGTTTCCAGCATCACCGGGTTGGAGCCGGGCATGTCCACCTCGGTCATGGAAAAGGCGCTGCGGATCTCGCCCGCGGTCAGGGGTTTGAGATACATCTCCTTTTGTTCGGGCGAGCCGTGCAGGTGAAGGATTTCAATGTTGCCCGCGTCAGGGGCCTGGCAGCCGAACACATAGTGGCCCAGGGGGCTGCGTCCCAGCGCCTCGGACACCAGGCCGTGCTCCACCAGGGAAAGGCCCATGCCGCCCAGCTCCTTTGGAATCTGCGGGCCCCACAGCTCCATCTTTTTGACCATGTTGCGCTTTTCCTTCAGTGTGGGCACCATCTCGGCAAACGACCGGGTCAGGAATTCGGGTTCCAGGGGAATCAGTTCCTTGTCCACGAACTCGTCGATCATTTCCAGGATCGTCTTCATCTTATCGGAAATTGAAAAATCCATTGTCGCTCTCCTTGCATTTATGATGTTGGGATCTGCCTTACCTCTTATCAAAATCGGTATCGCTATCGGAATCGAAATCGATTGGTGTCTTCTCCTTTGAAAAAAGGTCGGAGTAAAACTCTCGACCCCGATACCGATCCCGATACCGATCCCGATACCGATAGCGATACCGATAGCGATTTATTAAAAAGGTATTCCTCTTCTACCCGCCGCCCCCGGCAACAACACTTTACCGGTAGGTAATAATCTCCCTGTCCGGATGCATTTCCAGCCAGGGATATTCATTAAAGGAGGCCAGCATCAGCTTGTCGTGGGTGCATTTGAACCGGGTTACCGAGCAGTTGATGATCTGCCAGTTGGCCTGCATGGCCATGGCATCGGAAAGTCCCAGGGCCTTTTGCACCGTGACCGAAATGGGGCCGCCCGACGTGAAAACCGCCACGTTTTTTCCCCGTCCGTACCGGGCCATGATGTTTTCAATACCCCGGTGAACACGGTTTTTGAATGCCGCCCAGGTCATGGCCTCGGGCAGGTGGTGGTTGCCGTTCACCCAGCGCAGCATCACCGCCTCAAATAACCGCTGAAACGCTTTTCGGTTGGTAAACATCAGGCCCGCGGCCCGGTTGAAGTCTTCGCTCTCAGCGGCCAGAACCGGAATCAGTTCCTTTAAAACCGTGGCAAAATCGTACTCGGCCATTTCAGATGTCTCGATGATTTCAGGCGGCCCTCCCTTTTTCGCGCAGGCCGCGATCAGCGGATCGGCCGTCTGCCGATGACGCTGCTGGGGCCCCACCAGAATAGCGTCAAATTCAATGCGGTGGGAAAACAGGTAGTCGGCCAGCAGCCGGGCCTGCAGTTCTCCCGTGGCCGAAAGGATATCGTAATCGCTTTTGCCGAAAGATGCCTGACCGTGTCGAATAAAATAGAGTGTGCTCATACCGGCATCTTAAATGAAACCAACCGGCTGTCAAGAAAAAAATCGAACGAACGTTCGTTTTTTATTGAAACGCGCGGCCGGCTCGTATAAAATCGGGCCATAACCATAAATGGGAAAGCCCATGAAAATCCTGGTGTGCGTCAAGCAGATTATTCAGCTCGCTGATCCGGAATCCCTGCCAGATGAAGGCGCATGGGACCCCGCCGACGGCCGGGCGGATTACGACATCAATTATTATGACACCTTTGCCATCGAGGAGGCGGTTCAGATCAAGGAGCGCCTGCCCGATGTGACCATCGACGCCGTGAGCGTGGGGCCGGACCGGGTGGAGGCCACTCTGCGAAAGGCACTGGCCCTGGGGGCCGACAATGCCATTCACATTCGCACCCCGGACCTGCCCCTGATGCCGGCGGCGGCCGTGGCGGACCTGATTCACAAAGCCACGGCCAAAACCGCCTACAACCTGATTCTGGCCGGGGTGATGTCCGAAGACCTCATGCAGCGACTGACTGGCCCCATGCTGGCTGCCCTGCGCGGCATTCCCTGCGCCACGTCGGTGATCGAGGCCCGCCTGGCACCGGACAAGGGTGCTGTCTGCGCCGTGTGCGAACTGGAGGGGGGGCTTCGGGAAACCGTTGAACTGACCCTGCCGGCCCTGCTCACGGTCCAGTCCGGCATTAACCTGCCCCGTTACGCGTCCCTGTCCAACCGGCTGAGGGCCAGGTCCCAGGCCATTGAAGCGGTAGCGGTCCGGCCTTTGGAAATACCTGACGCCGGGCTTGCCGTGGGCCCGGTCTTTGTTCCTCCCAGAACGCCGGGCGGTGAAATACTCACCGGTACGCCGGAGGAGAAGGCCAGAAAACTGATTGAACGGCTGCATGCAAAATCGATTCTGTGAGGCAAGCCATGAAACCCAGGGTCCTGCTGCTGGTGGCCGAAACCATTGAAAACCGCGTGGCAAAGTCAAGCCTTGAGCTGGCCGGTTTTGCCCGGTCCCTGAACGCCGGCGCGGGGGCAAACGCCATGTTCGTTGTGGCCGGCAGCGCCGTGGAACCGGCGGCCGCCGCACTGGCTAAAGATTCGGGCCTGCCGGTGGCAGCCTTTGAAGGCCCGGCCTTTGCCTGGCCCAACCCGGAACGGCTGGCCGATCTTGTCTGCGACATGGCCTCCGACAACGGCGTTGAGATGATCTGTTTTCCCCACACCGCCTGCGGGTGCCACGGGGCTGCCCGGGTCGCGGCGTGTCTCCATGCGCCCTGCATATCGGCGGTGGACGGGTTCCAGGAAGATGGGGAGACCCTTGTTTTTCAACGGTCCGTCTGCAACGGCCGGCTGAAAATGAAAGCCATTCCCCGGACGGGGCCCCTGGTCGTCACGCTGCTGCCCGGCGCCTTAACGCCGGCCGGTCCCGGCGCCGGCTCCCCGCCCTCCGTCACCCTCCAGATTGTTGCCGCCCGGAGCGCAACTTTCCGCCCCGTAGGCGTCAGTCAGGAATCGTCGGGCGACGCGGCCCTGGAACACGCGGAAATCATCGTGGCCGTGGGCCGGGGAGTGGGAAACCCGGAAAACCTTGAAACCGTCAACCGCCTGGCCCGACTTCTCCCCAACGCCGCTGTGGGGGCATCACGTCCCCTGTGCGACCTCAAATGGCTCCCCTATTCCCGCCAGGTGGGCGCCACCGGCCGGACCGTATCGCCCCGGCTCTATATCGCCTGCGGCATTTCAGGCGCCCAGCAGCATGTGCAGGGCATGAAGGATTCCCAGTGGATCGTGGCGATCAACACCGATCCACGGGCCGCCATCTTTTCCGTGGCCCATTTCGGCGTGGTGGAGGACATGATGACTTTTCTTCCCCTGCTGGCCGACGCCTACCAGAAAATGAAAAAAACCTGACCGTCATGCCGGACCCCGATCCGGGGTCCAGTTAAAAATTCTATGTACTTTTCTTTGGCGCAAAGAAAAGTACCCAAAAGATACACATCGCCCCGCGGCTTGGCCTTCGGCTTCCCTCGCGCAAGCGGGTTTTCCAGCCGCGGGCAGGAACTCGCCCGCCTTCGGCGGTGCTCAAACAGCCTGCCCGCTTTTTGCCGAAAAAACCGCTTGCGATCGGCTGCGCCACAAAGGGCGAAGAGGTAATCGTTGATGGCCTGCCACACATGCCGGCGGCAAACCAAATGTAGCGGCGACCTTCAGGTCGCCATGCGGCAGGCCGGCACCGGTTCCCGATCTTTCTATGGAAGCCTGAAGGCTTCCGCTACCTTATCCGAATCGCTATCGGGATCGGTATCGGACCTTCTCCGTGCCACCCGTTGATGGTCGGCCGTGCTGGATGCCGGATCAGGGTCAGGCATGACGGCAGGGGTTGCTTCGCTCCGCAATGACGGATGAAAGTCGAGCCATCAGGATGCGGTCGGCCGATTTCGATACCGATACCGATCCTGATAGCGATTTGGATTGCAAAGCATCCTACAGTCCAGTTGTCTGTTTTTAAAAAATATTTTACAATTTAAAACTATGGCAAACTTAAATCCGATACGTCAAACCGGCTTTTACCAAATTTTTTTCACAGAAAATTAATTTGATCCTAATAATTTCCTAACATCTCCTTTCTATAACTCTGCACAAGCGACATGCCGCATGTGTAAACATGCAGACAACCCAAACAAAAGGAGATAACCCATGAAAAAAATGTTTTCCCTCAGGACCGCTGCCCTGTGTCTTCTGGCCGCCTTTACCCTGACTGCCGGACCGGTTGCTGCAGGCCAGCTGAAAATCACCGGTTCCACCACCGTGCTTCCCTTCGCCCAGAAGGTGGCCGAAGCCTACATGAAGGCCAAGCCCGACGTTGCCGTGTCCCTTTCCGGCGGCGGATCAGGCAACGGGATTAAAGCCATTGTGGACGGCACCACCGACATCGCCAATGCTTCCCGTTTCATCAAGGACAGCGAGGTCCAGATGGCCATGGCAAAAAAACGTTACCCGGTTCCCTTCCGGGTGGCCCTGGACTGCATCGTGCCGGTGGTTCACCCCTCCAACCCCGTCAAGGATATTTCAATGGCCCAGCTCAAGGATATTTATACCGGGAAAACCACCAACTGGAAGGCGCTGGGCGGTCCCGATCTGGGAATCGTCGTGGTCTCCCGCGATACCTCCTCCGGCACCTATGAGGTGTGGGAAGAACTGGTGATGAAAAAGGAAATGGTCATTCCCAGGGCACTGACCGTTGCCTCCAACGGCGCCATGGCCCAGACCGTGTCCGGCACCAAGGGCGCCATCGGCTATATCGGCATGGGATATCTGAACAACACGATCAAGCAGCTCACGGTCAACAGCGTGCTGGGCACCGAAGAGACCACCCGCAACAGCCAATACGCCATCAGCCGGCCCCTGTTCATGTTCACCAACGGCTGGCCCGAGGGCACGACCCTGGATTTCATCAACTTTGTTTTCTCGGCCACCGGCCAGAAACTGGCAAGGGAAGCCGGCAACGTGCCGGTGTTTGATCCCGGAAAGTAGTTTTTAACACGGTACATGAAAAGCATCGGGTATGTCGGGCGGATTACACCGCCGCGACATATCCGTGTTTTCTCAATAACCGGTGCTTGATGACAGAGCTGCACAGCCTTCGGTTTCGATACCGATACCGATTTCGATTTGGATGATGTTTATGATCAACCGGCGCAACCTGAAAGAAAAAACCATAAAAATCCTTTTTCTGGGAATCGCCCTGGCGTCGATCACGACCCTTGGCCTGATCACCCTCTTTCTTTTTGCTGAAGGGCTGCCCGTCCTCAAGCTCGTGTCGATAAAGGATTTTGTTTTCGGCAGGCTGTGGTACCCCACCCGGGAGCCCCCGCTTTTCGGCATTCTGCCCCTGATCGCGGCCTCGGGCTGCGTGACCCTTCTGTCGGCCCTCATATCGGTTCCCCTGGGCATCATGACCGCCATCTACATCGCGGAAATCGCCGGTCCGAAAACCGCTGAAATCGTCAAGCCAACGGTGGAGATTCTGGCCTCCCTTCCGTCTGTGGTGATCGGCCTTTTCGGCCTTGTGGTGGTGGCTCCCTTTCTTCAGGAGGTGTTCGACATTCCCATCGGTGTCAACCTTTTCAATGCTTCTCTCATGCTGGGGTTCATGGCCGTTCCCACCATTTGCAGCATCTCCGAGGATGCCATCCGGAGCGTGCCCGACTCGCTGCGCGAGGCGTCCATGGCCCTGGGCGCCACCCGACTGGAGACCATCGTCAAAATCGTGCTGCCGGCCGGCGCCTCGGGTATTGCCACCGCGGTGATCCTGGGCATGTCCCGGGCCATCGGCGAAACCATGGTGGTGCTGATGGTGGCCGGCGGCGCCGCGATTCTTCCGACCTCCCTGTTTGACCCGGTGCGGCCCATGCCGGCCAGCATCGCGGCGGAAATGGCCGAATCCCCGTTTCGCGGCAGCCACTACCACGCGTTGTTCGCCATCGGCGTGGTGCTTTTCATCTTCACTTTTCTGTTCAATCTGACCGCCGACTTTCTGGCCAACCGGTATAAACGGAAACAACTGAGCGGATAGCCATGCGGACCATAAACCAAAAACACTTCGAATTACGAAAACGCCACCTGCTGGAACATTTTTTCTTCTGGCTCTTCCGCGGGGCCGCCGTAATCAACGGCCTTGCCCTTGTTCTGGTCGGTTACTTCATCGTGGCAAACGGCGCCGGCGCCATCAGCTGGGAGTTTCTCACGCAGCCGCCCTCCGACTCCATGACCAAAGGCGGCATTTTCCCCTGCATCCTGGGCACTTTTTACCTGGCGGCCGGCGCCATTCTCTTTGCCCTTCCCATCGGCGTGGCGTCCGCCATCTACATGAATGAATATGCCGCAAAGGGACGCCTGCTGCGTATCATCCGGTTCGGCATCAACAACCTGGCCGGTGTGCCGTCCATCGTTTTCGGCCTGTTCGGCCTGGCGTTCTTCTGCATCGTGCTTAAATTCGGCGTCAGTATTCTGGCCGGCGCCCTGACCCTGGGCGTGCTGACCCTGCCGGTGATCATCGGCGCCACGGAAGAGGCGCTGAAGGCCGTACCGGACAGCTATCGCAAGGCATCCCTGGCCCTGGGCGCCACCCAGTGGCAGACCATCTGGCGAGTGGTGCTGCCGGCGGCCACGCCCGAAATTCTCACCGGCGCCATTCTGGGCCTGGGAAGGGCCGCCGGGGAAACCGCTCCCATCATGTTCACGGCAGCGGTTTTTTTCACCCCCATTCTGCCCACATCCGTATTTGACCAGGTGATGGCTCTGCCCTACCATATCTATGTGCTGGCCACCGAGGGAACGCAGATCGCCCTGACGCGGCCCATTCAGTATGGAACGGCGCTGGTGCTGATCTGCCTGGTCTGCGGCATGAACCTGTTTGCCATCATCACCCGGTCAAGAATGCGAAAAAAACTGAAAGGATAAGCAAAAACACCCATGCCGATCAAGATGTCTGTAAAACAACTGTCCTTCTACTATGGCGACTTTTGCGCCCTCTCGGACATTTTCCTCGATTTTGAACAAAATCAGGTAACGGCCCTGATCGGGCCGTCGGGCTGCGGCAAGAGCACCTTCCTGCGGTGTTTAAACCGCATGAACGACCTGATTCCCGGCACCCGTGTCGAAGGTGAAATTATTCTGGACGGCCAGCCGATTTACGGTTCCAGGGTGGATGTGGTCAACCTGCGGCGCATGGTGGGCATGGTGTTTCAGCGGCCCAATCCATTTCCCAAAACCATATTTGAGAATGTCGCCTACGGGCTGCGCATCAACGGCGTAAAGGATAAAACCCTTATCGCCAACAAGGTGGAAGAGAGCCTGAAACAGTCGGCCCTGTGGGACGAGGTCAAGGACCGGTTGTCCGCTTCGGCCCTGAGCCTGTCCGGGGGCCAGCAGCAGCGGCTCTGCATCGCCCGGGCGCTGGCCGTGGAACCGGAGGTTCTACTGATGGACGAGCCGGCCTCGGCCCTGGACCCCATTGCCACTCAGAAAATAGAGGAACTGATCCACCTGCTCAAGGAGACCTACACCATCATCATCGTCACCCATAACATGCAGCAGGCGGCCCGGGTTTCCGACACCACGGCCTTTTTCTACATGGGCAGCCTGGTGGAAACCGGCGAGACCGACGTGATCTTCACGCGGCCGGAAAAGAAACAGACGGAAGATTATATTACGGGACGGTTTGGATGATCCCACATATATTTTGCACTGCCATCGGAATCGAATTCTGCTGCTTTTTCGACCCCGATTTCGATACCGATCCCGATTCCGATTTGGATAAACAAATCACAAGATGTGCCGCCATGATCAAAACCATTTTGGAACAACAGCGAGGATCCATTTATGACCAAACATTTTGAAGTGGAACTGGCCGGCATCAAGCGCAAGATTCTTGACCTGGGCGCCATGACCGAAGACCGGTTAAACAAGGCGGTCACGGCCGTGTGCGAACGGCGAAGAGACCTGGCCGACCAGATCATTGCCACCGATTACGAGATCGACAATCTGGAGGTGGAAATCGAGGAAGACTGCCTCAAAACCATCGCCCTTCACCAACCCGTGGCCATTGATTTGCGATTTCTGGTGGTTACCATTAAAATTAACAACGATCTGGAACGGATCGCCGATGAGGCGGTCAACATCGCCCAGCGGGTTCAGGCGATCACCAAAAAACAGGCGGCCGGATTCTATTATGACTATGCCCCCATGGGCAAAAAAGTGAAGAACATGGTCAAAAAGAGCCTTAACGCCTTTGTTCAGAAGGATGCCGAAGCCGCCAAGGAGGTTCTGTTCGCCGATGAGGAAATCGACATGCTGCGCGGTGAAATCTACGACCTTTTAAAAAGCACCGGCGGGGCCGAGCCTGCCCTGGATGTCGGATATCTGCTCAACCTGTTTCTGATCTCCCGCCATCTGGAACGGATCGCCGATCATGCCACCAACATCGCCGAGGAAGCGATCTACATGGTGGAGGGCGAGATCGTCCGGCACGCCCACCGGAACATTCTGGCCAGAAAACAGTGACGGTGAAGGTCATGCCGAAAGAAAAAATCCTGATTGTGGATGACGAAAGAGACATTCTCGAGCTGGTCCGGATCAACCTGGAACGGGAAGGCTACCAGGTGCTGTGCGCCGAATCCGGTGAAAAGGCCCTGGAACTGGCCAGGTCGGCCCGGCCCGACATGGTGGTGCTGGATCTGATGCTGCCGGGCATCGACGGCCTTGAGGTGGCCCGGTCTATTCGAGGCGATGAACACACCGGCGCCATCCCTATTCTGATGCTGTCGGCCAAGGGAGAAGAGTCTGACATTGTCACCGGTCTTGAACTGGGGGCCGACGATTATGTGACCAAGCCCTTTTCACCAAAAATTCTGATCGCCCGCATCCGCTCGGTCCTGAGAAGGCGGCGGGCCCGAGCCGGCCAGCCGGAATCGAACGAGATCATCAGCCTGCAAGGCATCGTCATCAACCCCCTCAAGCACACGGTGGAAGCCGGTGGCAGAAAAATCGATCTGACGCCGTCGGAATTTGATATTCTCCTGTTTCTGTGCTCACGGCCCGGCCTGGTGTTTACCCGCTGGCAGATTGTGGATAAAATCCGTGGAGAGCACTATGCGGTGACCGACCGGAGCGTTGACGTGCTGATCGCCGGTCTTCGCAAAAAACTGGACGATTACGGCGACTGTATCGAAACAGTGCGGGGCGTGGGGTACCGGTTCAGGGAAATCGAGGAATGACGCGAACGAATATGGAATTTACCCGTTACTCTTGATCTTGCTCTTGATCGGGCGCTCGCCGATTGTCGGCCAGAAAAAATAAAATTGAAAGTACACGGATAAAACAGGGAGATCGTTTTTACCAGAACCACTGTATCTGAAATTCGATTTCGATATCGATAGCGATTCGATCAACAAACAACAGATGTGCCGTCATGATTAAAAAGGTTTCTGGACAACAGTGATGAAAACCCGGAAAAAAATACTCTACCAGATCTATCCCACCTACCTGGTTATTACCTTCGGCTCGCTGTTTGCCGTGATCTGGTTTGTATTCCATGCCCTTAACGGCTTTCTGCTGGATGAGACCCGCCACAACCTCACGGCCCGGGCCCAACTGATCAAACACCATATTGAATTCACCGGTATCGCCGGCGCCGCCTTGGACGCGTGGTGTAAATCGGCGGGGACGGCCTCCGGGACACGAATCACCGTTGTGCTGCCGTCAGGCCGGGTGATTGCCGACTCCGACGAGAACCCCGCTCAGATGGAAAACCACGCCGACCGAACGGAGATCATCAACGCCCTGCGTTCCGGGTTCGGCACCTCACTGCGCCACAGCGCCACGCTGGCCAGACAAATGATGTATGTGGCCGTTCCCCTGACAGCCGGCAATGACATCCGGATGGTGATCCGCACCTCCCTCCCCGTAACCTCCATTTACAGCGCCCTGACAGGCATCAAGCATCACATTTTCTGGGCCGCCCTGGTACTGGCCCTGGTGGTGGCCCTGGTCAGCCTGATCATCTCCAGGAACATTGTCGGGCCGATCCGTGAACTGGAACAGGGCGCCCGGCGGTTTGCCGAAGGCGATCTGACCGGCAAGCTGGCCGCGCCGGCCTCAAACGAGCTGGCCAGCCTTGCCGAAGCCATGAACGACATGGCCGAACGCCTGGACGAGAGGATGAAGACCGTCATTCGGCAGAAAAACGAACTCACCGCGGTTTTCTCCAGCATGACGGAAGCGGTGATCGCCATCGGCAACGACGAAAAAATCCTGCGCGTCAATCATGCCGCCGAAACCTTTCTAAAAAAATCCAGGCAGGCCCTGGCCGGCAAATACCTCTACGAGGTGATTCGAAACCACGACCTTAAAAAATTCATCGAAGCCGCCGTAAAGACCGACCGGCTGGAGACCGACCTGCTGCTTGAAATTGACGAGAAACCCCATGTCATCAACATTCATGCCGGCGCCCTGGTGGACGAGACCGGCCGGCGCATGGGCGCCCTGCTGGTTTTAAACGACGTGACCCGGTTGCGCCAGCTGGAAACCATGCGCAAGGATTTTGCCGCCAATGTCTCCCACGAGCTCAAAACGCCGCTGACTTCCATTCAGGGATTTACCGAAACCCTTCTGGCCGATCCCCTGGCGGCGGGCAACGCCCAAATGACCCGTTGCCTTGAGATCATTGCGAACAACACCCGGCGCCTGGCCACCATCATCGACGACCTGCTCAAACTTTCGGAAATTGAGCACGCGGACCGGCAGAAGGATCTTGTTTTTGAAAAAACCGCCGTGGCGCCTGTGATCGCGTCGGCCATGGCCGTCTGCGGAGCCGAGGCCGACCAGAAAGAAATCACCGTGCCCGTGGAATGCCCCGCCGACCTGACCGTGGCCGCCGACCCCTTTCTGCTGGAACTGGCCCTGGTCAACCTGCTGGAAAACGCCGTCAAATACAGCCCGTCCGGCAGCAGTGTCCGCATCACGGCCCGGCAGGAAAACAGCGAGGTGAGCATCGCCTTTGCCGACCAGGGTCCGGGCATCGCGGAAGAACATCTGCCAAGGATTTTTGAGCGGTTCTACCGGGTGGACAAGGCCAGAAGCCGCGAGCTGGGCGGCACCGGCCTGGGCCTGGCCATTGTCAAGCACGTGGTCCAGCTTCACCGCGGAAGAATCGACGTTCAGAGTTCACCGGGCAGGGGTTCGGTCTTCACCATCGTTCTTCCCCGCCTTTCCTGATGACCGCGGCCCTTGACACCCGGCCGCCACCCCCGCTATAGTCTCCTCATTACGTAAACGCCGTAGGCATTGACGCCGGGAAGGGGGAAACCGTCATGTCCGGGGATTCCTTGAATACCCAGCCCCAGCCGCCCGCCTTCTATCCGGCGGCCATGGTGAACATCACCAACCGTTGCACGCTCAAGTGCCGCCACTGTTTTGTCTTCCGGGACGGCAATCCGATAGACCGGGCAAACGAGATGGATTCGGCGTCCATGCTGGCCTCTCTGAAGGGACTGCAGGAACGGCACTATATTCATACCATGCTCTGGATGGGCGGAGAACCCCTGCTGCGCCCCGATGTGCTGCGCGAAGGAATCAAACTTTTCAAAAAAAATCATATCACCACCAACGGGACCATCGATCTGCCCGATCTGCCGGGCTGCATCTATGTCATATCCATTGACGGCCCGCCGGACATCAACGACGCCATTCGGGGGAAAGGGGTCTTTGCCCGGGTCATGGACACGCTTTCCCGGGTGCCGGACAATTTCGGCTCAACGGTCATGTGCCAGTGCGTGGTAACCAAAGCCAATGAAGACAGCCTTGAAACGCTGGTTGAACTCCTGATGCCCACGCGCCTGGAAGGCGTGACCTTTTCCTTCTATGTCCCCAATAAGACGGATGCGGGCGACCTGACCTGGAAGACCCTTGAACGGCGGGACAAGGCGGTTTACGAAGCGCTGCGCTTAAAGGAAAAATACCCCGGGTTTATCTGGAATTCCCGCCGGGCGCTGGAACTGACCCTGTCAACGAATGCAAAGGCGATCACCGACAACTGCCCGGCCAAGCAGTTTGTTCTGCCGCTGTACCTGGAGGGTGACCATTTTGTCCGCCCCTTCTGCTGTTACGGCAACGACGCCGACTGCGACCTGTGCGGCGCCTGGGTTGTCTTCTACCTGGCGGACAAGCTGGGCATGGGAAAACAGCGTAACTCAGGGTGATGTCCGAAGCCCTCTTTCGTGTACCTTATTTCTTCACGTTCGAATCCAAAGCAGAACCGACCTTAAGGCTTTTTTACTTCTTGTGCACCATCACAAGTCCATGCGTGGGAAAATTCTTGTCAAACAGGCGGTTATGCATTATCATATTTCAACCTGAAGATGCCGCCAAAACGTTCGCGGCATAAATTGTTCATCTTCAAGGACACGGATGAACCGCTACGCATACCGCACCACCGGACTCGCCATCAAGGCCCTGTCCGGTTTTGTTCGACCCAATATCAACATTCACCAGGCGGAAAAAATTCCCAGAGACAGCCCTGTTATTTTCGTGATTAACCATTTCACGCGGGCCGAAACTCTTCTGCTGCCCTACCACCTGAACCGGATCACCGGACGGGCCATCTGGTCGCTGGCCAACAAAGAGCTTTTTGCCGGCGGGTTCGGCGCGTTTCTTGAAAAGCTGGGGGCGGTTTCCACGGCGGCCCCGGACCGGGACACGCTGGTCGTCAAGACCCTGCTCACCAATGAGGCCGCCTGGGTGATCTTCCCCGAAGGCCGCATGGTCAAAAACAAAAAAATTTTTGACATGGTCAACGAAAAGGGGGAGTTTGTTATCTCCTCTTCCGTGGGCAAGCATCCGCCCCACACCGGCGCCGCCACCCTGGCCCTGCGCGCCGAGTTCTACCGGAACCGCATTCTGAAAATGGCCGAAATATACCCGGACGAGGCCCGGCGCCTGCTTTCGCTTTACCAGATCGACTCCATGGACCGCCTGGCCCGGCAGTCCACCTGTCTGGTGCCGGTGAACGTGACCTACTATCCCATTCGGGCGCTGGAAAACATTTTAAGCAACCTGGCCAGAAAAGTATTTGAAAACATATCGGCCCGGGCACTGGAAGAGCTGATGGCCGAAGGCACCATGCTGCTCTCCGGCGCCGACATCGATATCCGGTTCGGGGACCCTATTCCCGTGGAACCTTACCTGACCACCGATGTGATCGCCGAAAACATCAACCTGGCGGCGCGCATCGACTTCAACGATTCCATTGCCGCCAAGCAGATGATGCGGTCCACGGCGGTCCACATCATGAAACGCTATATGACGGCCATTTACACCATGACCACGGTCAACCACGACCATCTGCTGGCCTCTTTGCTCAGGTACTGCCCGGGAGACTGCGTTGATGAAACCGACCTGAGGGCCAGGGCGTACATGGTCACCACCCGGCTCGGTTCGCTGTCGGAGCCCGTCTTCCGGCACACCAGCCTTGAAAAAAGCCAGACCCACCTGCTGACCGACGACCGTCACCGGAAAATCAGCAACTTTATCGCCATCGCCCGGCAGACCGGCATCCTCAGGCAGGAGAACGGCACCCTTGTGAAAAACCATGACATGTTCCTGTCCCCGGTAGATTTTCACGCGGCCCGGTCACAGAACCCGGTGGTGGTCATCGCCAACGAGGTGGAGCCTTTGACGGAACTGCAACAGGTGATCCGGGAAGTGGCCGTGGATACGCCTCAAAACATCCGCGCGGCCGTGGCCACTCACCTGATCCGGGACGCGGACTTTGCCTTTGAAAAGGATTATGCCCGCTTCTTTATCAACGGGGAATCCAAAAAAAAGAACGTGGGCAGGCCCTTTCTGCTGAGAAACGGGAATTCGGGTCTCGGCATTCTGCTGATTCACGGGTACATGGCGGCGCCGCTGGAGGTCAGGGCACTGGCCCAGCACCTTCATGAGACCCTGGGCTGCCACGTATACGCGCCGCGGCTTCGGGGGCACGGCACTTCGCCGGAGGACCTGGCCGGCCGGCGATTTCTGGAGTGGATCGACTCGGTGGACGAGGGATACGCCCTGCTGAAATACTCCTGCAAAACGGTGATCGCGGGCGGATTTTCCATGGGGGCGGGGCTGGCCCTCGAGCTGGCATCCCGTGTGGACGGTCTGGCCGCCGTGTTCGCCATTTCACCGCCCATGCGGCTTCAGGATTTTTCCACCCGTCTGGTGCCCATGGTCAACCTGTGGAACAGGCTCATGCACCGGATGAACCGGGACAAAAACAAAAGAGATTTCGTGGATAACCACCCGGAGAACCCGCACATCAACTACCTGCGCAACCCCCTGGCCGCGGTGGTGGAAATGGGGAAGCTGATGGACCTGACCGCTTCCCGGCTCACCCGGATCGAAATTCCCGCGCTGATTCTTCAGTCTCAGACGGATCCGGTGGTCAGCTCAAAGGGGGCCATGTCCATTTTCGCGCGCATTCCGGCCAGGGCAAAAGAGTGCCTGCTGATTAACATTCCCCGGCACGGCATCATCAACGGAGACGGCACGGACCGCGTTTACAGGGCCGTGACCGACTTTATCGGCCAGGTCCTTCAGACCGCCGAAAAGCCCCCGGAATGACACACGGTCCCAAGATCTTTCGGCCTTACGACCGGATGTTCAGCAGCATGGACGAGGGGTCCAGATAAAGGTCCGCGCCTTCTTTCGCTTTTGCGCCCGCCGGGTCCAGCCGCTTCAGCCGAATCCCCTCTTCACGCCCCTCGGGCACGAACTCCCATATCAGATCGAACAGATCCTTGACGTCGGCGATACGCGCGGGCATGCCGGCGCCATCCCGGGGCTCTTCCCGATGGGCCGGCACCGAGACCCAGGTGCGTAAGGAAAGCTCCCGGCTGATGGCTTGAATGCCCTCCATGGTCTGTCGGCGGGAAGTGTCAAAGGAAAGCCCGTCGATCACCAGCATGTCCGGCGCGAAGATGCCCTGTTCCAGAAGATCGGTCAGTCTTTCCCGAATGGCCTCGGCGGAAAACCCCTGGACCTGCATGGTCATGATGAAGCGGCTGGCCAGCAGCGCGTCAAGACTCACCTGGTTTTCAAGCCCGGCGTATCTTTTGCACAGAAGCGAAAAAATCTCTCCATACCAGAGCGTGACCTTTCGAATGGACTCCTTGAGGTTGATATGCATCACCTTTTTCCCGCTTATCATGGCATGCATGGCCGTCTGGACCAGAAAAGAGGTTTTGCCCACGCCGGCCCTGGCCACCACGGCCCCCATCTGGCCGGCCTCCAGTGCCCCGGTGGTGACATGGATCACGGACGACATCGAATCGGGTATGTTTTTATATTGCGAGCACATATTATTTCTCCTGCTTGGTGGTTTTCTTTTTTTCCAGTTCCTCGGCCAGAGACCGGGGTACCTCCCGGTAGCACAAAAACTCCATGGTGAACTGGGCCTGGCCCTGGGAAGCCGACCGCAACACGTTGGAAAAGCCGAACATCTCGGCCAGGGGCACCTGGGCCTCCACCGTGCAGTTAACACCCTCTTCCTGAGTGCCCACGATCATGCCCCGGCGCTGGTTCAACAGTTTCATGGCCCCGCCCTGAAACTCCGTGGGCGTTTCCACGGACACCTTCATGATGGGCTCGTGCACCACGGGAACGGCCTTCCGGTAGGCTTCCCGGAAAGCGCCCCGGGCCCCGGCCTCAAAGGCCATATCGGAAGAATCCACCGCGTGGGAGGCGCCATCGTTGATGCATACCCGCACATCCACCACCGGAAACTCCAGGAACGGCCCCTTGGCGATACATTTGCGGAATCCCTTTTCACAGGCCGGAATAAACTGGGTGGGAATGGAGCCGCCGGTGATGTCGTTGACAAAGACGAACCCCTCGCCCGGCGCCGGTTCCAGGTATCCGGCGATGCGGGCGTACTGGCCGGCGCCGCCGGTCTGTTTCTTGTGCGTGTAATTGAAATCCACCCGGCGGGTGATGGTTTCACGGTAGGCCACCTGGGGAGATCCCACGATCACGGCGGCCCCGTACTCGCGCTTCATGCGTTCGATGTACACCTCAAGGTGAAGCTCGCCCATGCCCTGAATGATGGTTTCCGATGTCTCCTCGTCCACGTGAACCCGGAAGGTGGGGTCTTCTTTTGAAAACCGGGCCAGGGCCTTGGTCAGGGCCGCCTCGGTTTTGTTGTTTTCCGGCCGGATGGCCAGGGAGACCACCGGCTCGGGAACGAATATCGACGTCATGGCCAGGCGCAGTCCCTCGGCGGTAAAAGTGTCACCGGAGGCGCAGTCAACGCCGAACAGGGCGCCGATGCCGCCGGAGGCGATGGCGTCCACGTCCTCCATCTGGTCGGCGTGCATGCGCACCACACGGCCGACACGCACTTTTCTACCGGTTCTGGAGTTAACGACGGTGGACCCCTTGGACAGCGTTCCCTGGTAAACCCGCAGGTAGGTCAGTTGCCCGTACCGGCCGTCTTCCAGTTTAAAGGCCAGGGCCACCACCGGTTTTGCCGGATCACTTTCAAGGGTCACCGGCGCGTTTTCGCGGTCCACGTCCAGGGCTTCGGCCGCCACTTCCTCGGGCGCGGGAAGATAGGCGTTGACGCCGTCCAGCAGGGGCTGAACCCCCTTGTTTTTATAAGCCGACCCCATGAAAACCGGGGTCATTCCCCTGGAAAGGGTGCCGGCCCGGACCGCCGAAACAATCATCTCCTCCGGGATATCGGCGCCCTCCAGAATCGCGTCGGTCAGTGCGTCGGAGAAAGCGGACGCGGCATCCACCAGTTCTTCGCGCATCTGCATGGCCTTTTCCAGCAGGGAATCGGGGACGGGGACGGCCTGCACATCCTCCCCATGTTCCCCCTTGAAATAAAGGGCCTTCATGGAGACCAGGTCCACCACGCCCTCCAGGTCGGCCTCAAGGCCGATGGGAATCTGCATCATCACGGCGTTGTGGCCCAGTTTTTCCCGAAGCTGACGGGTGACGCGAAACGGATCAGCACCGCTTCTGTCGCACTTGTTGACAAAGGCGATGCACGGCACGTTGTAACGCTTCATCTGGCGGTCCACGGTGATGGACTGGGACTGGACCCCGCCCACCGCGCACAGCACCAGGATGGCGCCGTCGAGCACGCGCAGGGACCGCTCCACCTCGATGGTGAAATCCACGTGGCCCGGCGTGTCAATGATGTTGATGTTGAACCCCTCCCAGTGGCAGAAGGTGGCGGCCGAAGCGATGGTGATGCCCCGCTCCCGTTCCAGGTCCATGGAGTCCATGGTGGCGCCCACCCCGTCCTTGCCCTTGACGTCGTGAATGGCATGGATGCGCTTGGTGAAATAGAGGATCCGCTCGGTCAGGGTTGTTTTGCCCGAGTCGATATGGGCGCTGATGCCGATGTTTCTGTGTTTTCGAATTTCCTTTTCCATTTTCCTATTCAACCTTTTTATAATTGTACAGCCGGCCGCGGGAAGAAAGCACCCCTGGAACGCACTCGGAAAAAACCGGGGAATCGAACCTGCAAGGGATGAAGAGACCTGCAAAGCCGAAAAAGTCTGGTGTATATAACAGCTTCTTTTACCCGCCGCAATATAAAAATGAAAAAATCCAAAACCGGCGCATCAGCGCATCAATAGCAGGTAGGTGATCGAGGCCAGGGCAAAGGCGGATAACATCACCAGCAAAGAAGTGCCGGTTCGGACGAACCGCCGGGCTGATAAAACCCCATTTTCTCCTCTTCTAAAAAACGCCAATCGGCGGGCGATTGCCTGTCCGGCCTTTTCTCTCCCCCGGCCGAACCAG
>JBMORB010000193.1:0-2596 GCA_049320925.1 Thermodesulfobacteriota bacterium
ATACAGCCACCGGCTGAATGGGAATTTTAAGACAGGCTATGAATACGAAGATCAGGATCAAGCTCAAGGCGTATGACCACAAACTGCTGGATCAGTCGGCGCTGGATATCGTCGATACGGCCCGCAAGACCGGAGCCCGGATCGTGGGCCCGATTCCGCTTCCCACGCGGGTGAACAAGTTCTGCGTGTTGCGGTCTCCCCACATCGACAAAAAATCCCGGGAGCAGTTTGAGATGCGTACCCATAAACGGCTTCTCGATATTATTGAACCCACCCAGCAGACCGTGGACGCGCTGATGAAGCTGGATCTGTCGCCGGGTGTGGATGTTGCCATCAAACTGTAGCAAGGGCAGTGTAAGGAAATAGACGGTCATGTGCAGAGGAATAATAGGACGAAAGCTTGGAATGACGGGTGTTTTCTCCGACCAGGGAGAGTATGTCCCCGTCACGGTGATAGAAGCCGGTCCGTGTGTGGTGACCCAGATCAAAACCGTTGAAACCGACGGATACAGCGCGCTTCAACTGGGGTTTGGTGAAAAACGGGCGAACAAGGTGAACAAACCCCTGGCCGGCCATTTTAAGAAGAGCGGCGGAACGGGATTCGCTCACCTGAAGGAGTTCGCCGTGGAAGATCCCTCCCAGTACACCCTGGGTCAGGTTCTTAATGCCGACCTCTTTAAAATCGGCGAAAAGGTTCATGTGTCGGGGCTGATGAAGGGCCGAGGCTTTGCCGGCGTGGTCAAACGGCATGGTTTTTCCGGCGGCAAGGACACCCACGGCTGCAAGAGCCACCGGGTGCCCGGCTCCATCGGCACCAGTGCGTGGCCCAGCCGGGTCATCAAGGGGAGAAAGCTGCCCGGACGCTTCGGCAACACACGCAAAACAACCAAGAATTTGAAAATATTTGACGTTCAGGGAGACAGCAATCTGATTTTGATTAAGGGTCCTGTTCCCGGCGGCAACAACGGCTTGGTGGAAATACAGAAAATCAGTGCCTGATCGATCAGGCGGCGAGGACATTATGGCGGTTGTAGATATAAAAAACATGAGTGGAGAAAAGGTTTCGCAGACCGAACTTCCCGATGCGATTTTCAACGTGGAGATCAAAGAAAGTGTTCTGCACGAGGTGGTGAAGATGCAACTGGCCGGCCGTCGGTCGGGAACCGCTTCCACCAAGGGACGGTCCGATGTGGCGGGCAGCCGGGCCAAGCTTTTCCGGCAGAAAGGAACCGGCCGTGCCCGGCGGGGCGACATCAAGTCGCCGCTGCTCAGGGGCGGCGGTATTGTGTTCGGCCCCCATCCCCGGTCTTTTGCCTACACCGTGCCCAAGAAGGTCAGAAAACTGGCCCTGAAGATGGCACTGTCGAGCAAGTTGAAAAACAACACCCTGACCGTGGTGGATCAGATGAAGTTCGACCGGATCAAGACCAAAGATTTTGTCGGCGTCATTAAGGCACTGGGAACCCCCAACGTTCTGATCGTTTCAGATGGCAGCGAGACCCTTGAAAAATCAGCCCGTAATGTGCCGAAGGTCAAGGTGCTGCGATGTGAAGGGCTGAATGTGTACGACATTCTGAAATACAAGAGCCTGGTGCTGCCCGAAGCGGCCATAAAGGAGATAGAAGGGAGGCTTTCGTAATGGTTTTTCATGATTTGATTCGACGGCCCCTGACCACGGAAAAGACCACCCTTCAAAAGGAGTCGGCCAACCAGGTGACCTTTGAAGTTGACAAGCGGGCCAACCGGGTGGAGATCAAGCAGGCGGTGGAAAAGGTGTTCAACACCAAGGTGGCTGAAGTCCACACCCTGACGGTCAAGGGGAAAAAGAAACGCATGGGCAGGCACCTCGGCAAGCGGAGAGACTGGAAAAAGGCCGTGGTGAAACTGATGCCGGGCGAACGGATCGATTTTTTTGAAGGTGTTTAGCGGAGGCATTTAATGGGTATCAGAAAAGTAAAACCAACTTCTGCCGGACGCAGATTTCAGGAATATTCGACATTTGAGGAGATAACGGTCGAAAGACCTTCCGTAAAGCGCCTTATCGAACCGTTGCGGACAACCGGTGGGCGGAACGCCTACGGCCGAATTACCTGCCGGCACAAGGGTGGCGGACACAAGCGGCACTACCGGGTCATTGATTTCAGGCGGAACAAGGACGACATTCCGGCCAAGGTCGCGGCCATCGAGTACGATCCGAACCGTTCGGCCCGGATCGCCCTTCTTTTCTATGCCGACGGCGAAAAGCGTTACATTCTGGCGCCGGTGGATCTGAAGGTCGGTGACACCGTCATGAGCGGCCAGGCGCCGGATGTCAAGCCGGGGAATACCATGCCACTGTCCAACATACCTCTGGGCACGGAAGTGCACAATATTGAGCTGAAACTGGGCAAGGGCGGTCAGATCGTCCGCAGCGCGGGCGGCTATGCCAAGGTGATGGCAAAGGAGTCCAGGTATGTGCTGCTGAGGCTTTCCTCCAGCGAAATGCGCAAGGTGCTGGCCACCTGCCGGGCCACCATCGGCCGGGTGGGAAACGTCGAGCACGAGGATATTTCCATGGGCAAGGCGGGACGCAGCCGGTGGCTGGGCAAGCGGCCCT
>JBMORB010000194.1:0-2591 GCA_049320925.1 Thermodesulfobacteriota bacterium
CTTATAGGGGTGGGAAAGCTCCTTTAAAAACGTCTCCATTCGCTCGGCAAGACCGTGAAAGCCGGCCATGACATCGCGAATCACCATGTAGCGGTCCTCAATGGAGACGTCCACGTGGTAGTCGGCCAGATTGACTTCCAGTGCTTTGGACTTGAGCGTCACGGCTTTTCCTTCATCCTGGCTGCTTTATTAAAACCATCTGTGGCATAAAAAACAGGCCGCCAGACGATTTTTTCACGGAACAGGGGGCGACGTAATCTCCCGGATACGGAACCTACTTTACCAAACCGGCCCGCCGTTTTCAAGAATATCACCAGCCCGCCGAACGCGTAAAAACAACGGGAAACGGGGTGTTGTCCGCGTCGGTTGCCGGTCACCAGGGCGACGGGCAAAAACGATTAAAAGGAACCGGAAAAGCGGGCCAGCAGGTGATATGTATTGGAAATGCGAATAAGAAGAAAAAAACGAGGGGCAGAATACATTTTACAACGGCCATCCCCGGCAACGGTTGCAGCCTGTTGCGGTCTGGAAAAGCAACAGCTTCAAGCCCTTTTCCCCTTGGCCGCGCTTTCCCTCAATCGCCTGATAAACGCCTTTGCCTCTTCCTCGGTGGCAAAGCGCCGCCGCTCAATGGCGCCGTTCCGGTCAATGGAAACCGTGGCGGAAATAATTTCCCCCTTCTTGTTGCGCTCCTTGGAAAGTTTTACGTCTACCATATTCGTCTTCCTTGTGGTTGTTATTCGGTAAACCGCGTAACATACCGCGCAAACATCCGGCGCACTTCCGGGTTTGTTTCCTGGTCGTAAAGACGCTCCATGATACCCCGCACACCGTGGGCCGAACGAACCAGCTTCTCCCCCTGTTCCTTGTACAGACTGACCGCCGTCTGGGAGACCGCCGAACACAGCGCGTCAAGAAACCGCTGTCTTATGCTAAATCCCCTTCCGTTTTTCGTGGGGTGAAAAAACGATCGCAGAAAGATAATAGCCGAATTTTTGGCCGCTGTCATGGGAGAACCGACACGGCTTGCAATTTCATAAACCATGGCGGCGATCACCAGCGGGCTGTTATAAAGCGAGTCAGGCGGAATCTTGTTGGTCTCGGCCAGGTCGGTGATGGACAGTGACACAAAGTACTCCATGGTGCCCCGCCGGCCGTACAAAAACCGGTTGTTTTCCTGGCTTTCGTTGAAAAACACCGATCCCGGCAGGTCCACGATGGTGCTGGGCTGGGCCCCGATGCGGTTTTTTGTGCAAAACCGCGCGATTTCAACGCCCGTGTTGTCGGAAATCGAGTGGAAATAATCGTAGGGAAGGCCCACGATGAAAGAGCCGTGAACCGAAATGCCTTGCGCGTGAATTTTTTTAATCTTGTCGCCATAGTATCGGGCCGGGGATATTCCCTGTTTTTCGATTTCACCCACGATGTGTTTGTTGATGTATTTTAAATTCCGCAGGTCAAGGGATTCCAGGCCGATGAAAAAGTGAGTGCCGCCGGACCGGCGGATCTTTCTGAGCAGCTCCTCGTCATTGGCCACGTCAATGGAGATCTGCACCGCGTAATTGATGCACAGGTCGCTGGCAATAATCCTGTCGAGCAGGTTGTGGAGGTTTTTTTTGCCCAGCAGCAGGTTATCCGGCGTGAAAAAAAAGTAGCGGTTCTTGAAATTGACCGGCCCCTTCTGGGCCAGCCGGAGTTCCGCCACAAAGTCGTCCGGGTCGCGCAGCCGCACGGCCCGCTGCTTTTTGGGCAGCGTTGAGATCGAACAGAAATGGCAGGAGAACGGGCAGCCGGTATAGGGCGCCACCGGGTTGATGCGAAAGTCCTTCAATGCCGTCCACCGGATGCCCGGCAGCTTGTTGAGCATGCCGATCTTCAGCGGCTCCAGGGGTTCCACGTTGTCAAACTCACCCCAGATGCCGTCCTCGATCAGCCGGTAGCCGGTGTAGTCGGGCTTGAGCCGGCTGTTTGAAAGGTCATCCAGCAGTTCGGCCAGGGTGGCCGAATCCCCTGAGCCCTTGACGATGGTGATGATGTCGGGACGGGGCGCATAGGCCCGGATAAACGTGTCCACATCCTCGGGCGTGGTGGAAACATGAATGCCACCCAGCACCACGGGGATGCCGGCGTGGTTCAGCACCAGGGTGACGGCGGCGGCGGCCGGAAAATTGGAACTCATGGCCGTTATAAAGACCGCCCGGGGCAGCCGCTTTTTTTCACCGATCACCCGGGAAAAACGCTTGCGCTTGCCGTCAAGCATGATCACCAGATGGTCTTTGGCAAGTTTTGCCAGCTGATTCTGAATATAGACGCCCGAATACATCTCAATGGCCAGGGTGTCCACCATGGTCACCCGCTGCTTTTCCAGCTGAAAATCAACAAAACCCAGAAAATTGTCGGCGTTAAGCTCCCGGGCATTTTTGCCGGTCAGGTAGGAAATGACTTCGATGGGCGTGATGTCTCTGGCCGGCATCAGGTCCATCAGCTTATAAGTGAGCGGGTTATATACTATGAAATAGGGCGCGGACATTCCGATGGTTCCATGATCCGTATATAAGGTTACAGGTTTTCTATGTATAGCACATGTAACC
>JBMORB010000195.1:0-2582 GCA_049320925.1 Thermodesulfobacteriota bacterium
CCACCCACGGAACGGCACCCAAGTATGCCGGCCAGGACAAGGTCAACCCCGGTTCCGTGATTCTTTCCGGCGCCATGATGCTGGAGCACATGGGGTGGGACGAGGCCGCGGCCATGATCTGGAAAGCCCTTGCGCAGGCCATTGCCGCCGGCGAAGTGACCTATGACCTGGCCCGTCAGATTCCCGGTGCGAGGGAAGTCAGATGCTCCGAGTTCGGTCAGAAGGTCTGCGACAAGCTCCGCGCCATGGGCCGGCAGGCCTGACGGTCATGGCGGGTTTTTTCCCCGCCGCGGTGCGTGCGCTGGCGGATGTGGTCTATCCGCCTGTCTGCTGCGCGTGCGCAAAGCCTCTTGATCCGCGAAAAAACGCTCCGAGGACGGAAATTTTTCCGGGACAGGCCGCCCGGCCGGACAGCGAGATTCCCTTTGCCGGGGTGATGGCGGCGGTGATGTGCGGCGAGTGCATTCGGACCATCACGCCGATCACCCCTCCCATGTGCCCGGTCTGCGGCAACATGTTTGCAAGCCGGGAGGCCGAAGATCATGTCTGCGGCGCCTGCCTGGAGATTCCCAGGCGGTTCACCCGGGCCAGGGCCGCGGGCGCTTACGAGACTTCCCTGATGGCCGCCGTCCACAAGCTCAAGTATGGCGGCAAAACCGGCCTGGCCGGTCCCCTGGGAATGCTGTTGCTTTCCGCGTTTGCAAAATGGTTTGATCCGGCCGGAGTGGACCTGGTGGTGCCGGTGCCGCTTCACCGCCACAAGTTCCGGCGGCGGGGGTTCAACCAGGCCTACCTGCTGATCCGACAGTGGCACCGGCAAGCCCAGGCCCTGGGGCTTTCCTTTGACCGGAACAAGATCACGCGGGACCTCCTGGTGCGGAAAGTCCGGACCCGGTCCCAGACAGAGCTGTCCCGGAAGGAGCGCCTTGAAAACGTGAAAGGCGCTTTTGCCCTGACAAGGCCGGAGGTAGTGGCGGGCAAAAAGGTGTTGCTGGTGGACGATGTTTTCACTACGGGCGCCACGGCCGGTGAGTGCGCCAGGACCCTGCTGGCAGGCGGCGCGGCCCGGGTGGACGTGCTGACCCTGGCCCGGGTGAATTGACGGGAAGAAGAGGAAAACTCTTTTCTTATGAAAGCCCTGCCCGGGGATGGTTTTCAGCAGGTGGTGCGGAAGGCTGAAGCCTTCCGCTACATGAGGGGAAACAATGGCTGATCAGGAGACAATGCAGGGGCGGCCTTTAGGCTGCCTGTTCTGGACATGGTGTGGATAAAACAGTCCCATCAAAGGGAGCATCTTCGGTGAAGAACAAGATGATACGGGCCGGGGTGGTCCAGTTCGACACACGCCTCGGCGACACAGAAACCAATATCCGCAGCGCCCTGGCCGGCATTCAGGAACTGGCGGACCTGAAGGCTGACATCGCGGTCCTGCCAGAGCTTTGGCCTGCCGGGTTTGATAACGCCAACATGGCTTTTCAAGCGGCCCGGGCACCCCACATCGTGGAGGTAATGACAAGCTGGGCGCTGGAACACCGAATGGTGATCGCGGGGTCCATTGCCGAGGCCGACGGCTCCCGTATTTACAACACGCTGGTGGTGATCGACAAGGACGGCCGGGTAGCGGGCCGGTACCGGAAGATTCACCTGTTTTCTCCCTCTGGTGAAAACCGTTATTTTGCCGGAGGCGATGCCCGGGTCGTATGCGAAACCGCTGCGGGACGGCTGGGCCTGATGATCTGTTACGATCTGCGATTTCCGGAACTGTGCCGGGCACTGGCCTTGAACGACGCGCAATGCGTGATCGTGCCGGCCCAGTGGCCAACGCCCCGAATTGACCAATGGGAAATTTTGTTAAAGGCACGTGCCCTTGAAAATCAGTTGTTTGTTCTGGGGGCCAACCGGTGTGGTCAGGATCCTGGCATGGCCTATGGCGGGGGCTCCCGGATTGTTTCGCCCCGAGGAGAGACGCTTGCCCTTGCCCCGGCCGACGGGCCCCGGGTCCTGTGCGCTGACCTGGACCGGTCCGTGATGGAGGATTTCAGAAATCAGATACCGTGCTTTCGGGACCGGGTGCCGCAAAGCTATGGAACCCCAAAGGGAGAATCGTGATGGGAGTGGTGGTCAAGAGCCGGCAGACGGTTTTTGAAGCAGGGGTGTTCAAGCTTGAAACCGAGCACGTCACGCTTGAAAACGGGGTCGATACCCGGATTCACCTGTTGCGCCATCCCGGGGCGTCGGCCATTGTGCCCATGCTCGACCCGCGCACCGTGGTGCTGATCAGCCAGTACCGTCATGCCCTGGGCCGTTTTGTGTGGGAAGTGCCGGCCGGCACGCTTCACGGCCTTCAGGAAGACCCGCTGGAATGCGCGCGGCGGGAACTGCTTGAAGAGACCGGTTACCGGGGCGGCCGGTTTGAAAAACTGGGCGCCATCAATCCCTCACCGGGGTATTCCGATGAGTGCATTCATGTTTTTCTGGCCACCGATCTTGCGGCCGACCGGCAGAACCTGGACAGGGATGAAGTACTGCGCGTTCATGTAACGCCCTTTGATCAGGCCCTGGAAATGGCCCGTGACGGCGAG
>JBMORB010000196.1:0-2572 GCA_049320925.1 Thermodesulfobacteriota bacterium
TATAAACAGCGGCTCGTTGAAAAGGCGGAAAACGGTCTATGGAGAAGGGGACGATTCTGTTTCTGTGCAGGGATAATGCCACTCGCAGCCAGATGGCCGAGGGGTTTGCCCGGCAGGCGGCGGGTGACGATATTCTGGTCTTGAGCGCGGGCATCGCGCCCGGCCCGGAGGTCCATCCCGTGGCCGTGGAGGTGATGCGCGAGCACGGCATTGATATCTCCGGCCACCGGCCCAAGCCGGTGTCGGACTTAAAGACGGTCCGTTTTGACCTGGCCGTTGACCTCTGCCAGACGCTGAGGGACGAACTCCCGGTGCTGGCCGGCTCGCCACCTTTCGTGTGCTGGACCGTGGCCGACCCGGCGGCGGTCGACGGGGACGCCGGGGCCGAAAAAGAGGCCTTCCGGCAGGCGGCCCGCACCATTCGGTCGCTGGTGGGCGATCTGCTGGACCAGGGATACTACAAGGCCTTTTATAACTACAAGGCCAATGTCGAGCGGGTCATTGACAGTCTTTCCGAGGGGATCATGGCCCACGACCTGAACCGGAAAATCTTTTTTTTCAGCCGGGGTGCCGAAAGGATCACCGGTATCCCCGCGGCTGACGTGATCGGCAAAGACTGCCACGACGTGTTTGCCCCCCGCCTGTGCGGCGACAACTGTTCTTTCTGCGAGGGGTGCGAGTCCCCGACGTTTCAGAAGAAGAGTTATTCCACCGTGGCCCCGGCCATCGGGGGGGAGCGAAAAGAACTGGACGTGACGGTGGTGCCCATCCGGGACGTGGCCGGCCGCATTCAGGGCGTGGTGGCATCCCTGGCCGACCAGACCGCGCTGAAGGAAGCCATGCGGGGTCATGGGGGCGAGACAGGTTTTGCCGGCATTATCGGCCGCACACCGGAGATGCTCAGCGTGTTCCGGCAGATCCGGGACCTGGCGGCCTACGACGTGCCGGTGCACATCAGCGGCGAAACCGGCACCGGCAAGGAACTGGTGGCCCGGGCCATTCACGGCGAAAGCACCCGGCGCAGCGATCCCTTTGTGCCCATCAACTGCGGGGCCCTGCCCGAGGGCCTGGTGGAAAGCGAGCTGTTCGGCCATGTGCGGGGCTCTTTTTCCGGCGCCGTGCGCGACAAGAAGGGCCGGTTTGAACTGGCCCACAAGGGCACCATTTTTCTGGACGAGGTGGCCGAGCTGCCCCCGTCCACCCAGGTCAAGCTGCTGCGGTTCCTGCAGGAAGGGGTGCTGGAAAAGGTGGGCAGCGAAAAAGAGTCATCAGTGGACGTGCGCGTGATCAGCGCCACCAACAAGGACCTGAAAAAAGAGGTGGCAAGGGGAACGTTCCGCGAGGACCTTTATTACCGGCTCAACGTGGTGCCCATTCACCTGCCGCCCCTGCGCCAGCGAAAGAACGACATTCCCCTGATGGCCCATCATTTTGCCCGGCAGGCGGCGGCCGGCATCCGGTCCGGCGAGGTGGCAATGGCCGATGACGTCGTGAGTCTGCTGGTGGAATACCCGTGGCCGGGAAACGTGCGGGAACTGCAGAACGTCATGCAGTTTCTTGTGATCAAGGCCGCCGGAAAAAGAATCACGGCCGGCCTTCTGCCGGTGGAAATCCGGGGAGACGACGCAACGGTCCCGCCCAAAAGGGGCCGGCGCAACAAGCTGGACGTGGGCAGTGTGGAAGCGGCCCTGGCCAGGGCCGGTGGCAACAAGGCCAAGGCGGCCCGTCTTCTCAATGTGGGCCGGGCCACCCTCTACCGGTTTCTGACCGACCATCCCGGCATTGTTGTTGATGAAGACATCTGATCCGAATATTTTATTTCTTCGTGCCCTTCTTTTTCTTCGTGATCTTCATGTCCAGATACCCCGCCGGTCTGATGCGGCAGGCCGTTTACTAACATGAAGATCACGAAGGCAAGCTCCTGGGGTCCGGTGTATTCAGTCTATTTCGGTCCCGATCCCGATTCCGATGGCGAAACAACAGACCTGATCTGATTTTCCCGGCAGCACGGGCGGACCCGTTACACCTTTCTTTGTTCCAGTATTTCGCCTCTGGCCGAAACCGTGATCACCTCCATGGGGACCTTTACCCCCGACACCTGCATGGCTTCTTTTAAAATCATGGGCAGGCCCGAACAGCAGGGCACTTCCATCATCACGCAGGTGACGCTTTTGATGCCGGCGGTTTTAAAGACCTGGGCAAACTTTTCCACGTAGGCCTTTTTGTCGTCAAACTTGGGGCACCCGATCATGATGGCCCGGCCCGGAAGAAACTCCGTCTGAAGCCTGGGAAAGGCCACAGGCACGCAGTCGGCGGCCACCAGGAGGTCCGCGCCCTTCAAAAACGGCGCGGTGGCAGGCACCAGGCTGACCTGGATCGGCCAGTGGCCCAGGGCCGATGCCGGCGACGGGGTGGTGGACCGGGGCTGGTTGGCCGCCTGGCAAGGAGTCCCGGGCATAAAGGTCTGCACGTGCGAAGAGGGGCAGCCGCATTTCAGGGTGGCGGGGATCTCTTTTTCTTTTTCCTTCAAAGCTTCCAGGTGTTCTTCCACCGCGGCCTCGTCAAACTCATC
>JBMORB010000197.1:0-2552 GCA_049320925.1 Thermodesulfobacteriota bacterium
GCGACCAGTGGCGCATCACCGACCGCCACTTTCTTTCCGGGGGCCACTGGCTTGTTTTTGACCGAAAACGGGGCCAGGCGTGGTATGCCTTTCTTAACCGCATGGGGTTTCTGGAAAGCACCTCCCTTTAAACAATCTCTCAAAACAAAAAAACGTACCCCCTACTCCAGCCGGTACAGCCGCCATGTGGGAGGGGTATCACCGTTGATATAAATCAGGCGGCCGGGCACGACCAGGTACAGGGCATCTCAGGTTAAAAAGAAAAAGAAGGCCGTTCGCTGCTTGTGGTCAACCCTTTTGAAAATGAATAAAACACAAAAAAAACGGCCGCTGACAGGGCATTCCCCCGTCATCGGCCGGCAGGTAAACAAATCTTATTATACTTTGCAGCCGTCTTCCCGGTTATAGCAGGTGGTGCAGCAGAACAGGCACCGGTCCGCCTCTTTGAGGGCGTTTTCCTCGCTGATGACCAGGTCCGCCTCGTCAAAGCTCTTGATGCGGGTGGCCACCTCCAGCTCGGGCATCTCTGCCCGCTTTTTCTTTGTAATGCCTTCCAGGGTCTCAAAGATGGAACCGGGAATGTGGATTTTGAACAGATCTTCAGGCGGAGGGGTCACCGGCCGGCCGGAAAGGTAAAGATCGATGGAACGGGCCGCGCGTCGCCCCCCGCCGATGGCTTCCACCACCAGGGAGGCGCCGGTGGCCGCGTCGCCGGCGGTAAAAATATAAGGAATGTTGGTCTGAAGGGTCTTGGGATCCACCTGGTCGATGGTATTCCACTTGGTGATGGCCAGCTGTTCGCCCCGCCGACCCTTTTCCACCTCCTTGAAGGAGACATCCGGGCCCTGGCCGATGGCCAGAACGATCATGTCGGTCTCCAGCACCTGGACCGCGCCCTCCTTGGGAACCGGTTTGCGCCGGCCGCTGGCGTCGGGTTCGCCCAGCACCATCTCCTGTACTTCCAGGCCTTTCACCTTTCCATTTCCATCGCCGATGATCCGGTTGGGGGCAAACAGATATTTCATGTTGACCCCTTCATGTTCGGCCGCCTCGATCTCCACCATATTGGCGGGCATCTCGGCGCGGCTTCTGCGATAGACGATGGAAACCTCTTCGGCGCCCAGGCGGACCAGGGTGCGCACGCAGTCGATGGCCGTGTTGCCGCCGCCGATGACCACGCACTTTCTGCCCACCGGCACCGGCTCCTTGGTGGCGCCCTGCTGCCAGGCCGCGAATTTTGTCAGAAACGATATGCCGGTATAAACACCTTTAAGATCGTTGCCCTCGATCTTGAGGCCCGAGTCCTTCCACGCGCCGATGCCCAGGAAAATGGCGTCATATCCGGCGGCCACCAGGCTTCCCAGATCAAAATCGCGGCCCAGGCGCATGTTGGGCTTGTGCTCGATGCCCAGCTTCAGAATGCCGTCGGTCTCCCACTTTAAAACTTTTTTCGGCAGCCGGTATTCGGGAATACCGTAGCGGATCATGCCGCCCAGTTCCGGGTTGTCGTCGAAAATGCTCACGTCATGGCCCACCCGGCGAAGGAAATAGGCGCAGGTGAGGCCGGCCGGGCCGCCGCCCACCACCGCCACCTTCTTGCCGGTAGACGGCGCGCAGGGAATGGGCAGCCGCTTGCCGGAATTCATTTCATAATCGGCCACAAACCGCTTGAGCTGGTTGATGGAGACCGGATCGTCGGCGATCCCCCGGCGGCACTTGTCCTCGCAGGGATGGGGGCAGACCCGGCCGCAGGCCAGGAGCAAGGGGTTTCTCTCGCGAATGGTGTTGACCGCGCCTTCGTAATCGCCGTTCTTGATCTGGTTGATGTACTTGGGAATGTCGATCTGGGCCGGACAGGTCTGAGTGCAGGGGGCATGAGCGCCGGAAAGCGAGTTGAACTCGAAAAGGCGCTCGGACATGGTCTTGACCTGAATGATGTTCTTCGGGCAGGCCGCCTGGCAGGCCCCGCATCCCACGCATTTGGCCTGATCCACCACGGGATAGCCGTCCTTGCCCATATGAATGGCGTCAAACGCGCAGGCCCGAATGCAGTCCCCGTATCCCAGGCACCCGGTGGGGCAGGCCCGCCGGCCCCCGTACAGGGCGGTCACGGCGGCGCAGGTCTGAATGCCCATGTAGCCGTATTTGTTGGCGGCCCGGTTGCCGCCGGTACACTCGTTTTCGGAAACCCGGGGTTCGGCCGTGCCGGGGTCCATGCCCATGATGGCGGCAATGGCGGCCGCGGATTCGGCCCCCCCCACTACACAAACACTGGGAAGGGCCTCGCCCTTGACCACGGCGGCCGCGGCGGCCGAGCACCCCGCGTAACCGCACCCGCCACAGTTGGCGCCAGCGGTGCGGGACTCGACCTCGGCGATCCGGGGGTCTTCATATACGTAAAAAACACGAGAGGCAACGCCCAGCAATACACCGCTGGCCATGCCCAGTCCCAACATGGAAAGAATTGCGTTTAACACTGCCGACTCCTTCGAGTTACGGATACCTTGCGATTACGCCATGCCCTTGAATGCGAAAAATGCCAGGGCGATCAT
>JBMORB010000198.1:0-2552 GCA_049320925.1 Thermodesulfobacteriota bacterium
AGATGCCGGCGCAAAGCGTGGCCGTGCTGGGCGACACCAACGGCAAGATCGTCTACAGCCTGGTGACCGACATCGTCACCCGGAGCATGGACAACGATTATGTCGCCTTTGGCCGGGAGGTGTCCGACGCGCTGCGGGAGTTGAAAAAATTCAACTATGAACGCATTTACATGAACCCGAAAATCAAGTCCGCCTCCGGCGCGGTGCGGGACCTGTTTTCCATGCTGTTTGAAAGGTACTGCAATGACCTGGAAAAGGGCAACCGGTCGTCGGTGATTTTCACCCATTTTTTAAAGGACATGGCCCCGGATTACGTGGAGCGGTTTTCCACGCCCGAGATTGTCCGGGATTTTATTGCCGGCATGACGGACAATTATTTTCTGCGCCAGTGCCCGGAAAACCGCAAGCCGGTTCTCCAAATGACCGGGACCTGACCGGAATCCTTGCAAAAAAGAGGTTGATGAAGGCTGTAAAAGTCACTATGGTAGAAAAGAAAGCCCGGCGCCGTCGTATGGGTCAATCCGGATTATAAGAAGGAGTGCCTGAAAATGAAGAAAGTCAAGTTTGTGCTGGTACTGGTCATCATCCTTTTTGTCGGGAGTATCGCCTGGCAGAACAGCGGTTTTGTGATGGACCGGCGGCCCTTTAAGGTACTGACATACGAGTCGCCCAAAATTTACAACGGCGTCATCATTCTGTCGGCGTTTCTGATCGGCGCGCTGCTGGCATACGGATCGGGCCTGCTGTCACGATTCAAGGCCGCGAAGACCATACGGGAGCTGACCGCGCAGGTGGAGGTGTGCCGGGCCGAAAAAAGCGCGCTTGAAAAAGGAATGGCCGCCGGACAGCGCCAGGTCCAGTCCACCGCCGACAGCCCGGAAGCCGCCTCCTGAACTTCGCCATCCGTGAGAGCGCCGGTAAAATCCGGGAACACATTCTGAGGTAATCGGGATTATGGCCTCCGTGAGCGCGACCCCCATGATGCAGCAGTACCTCTCCATCAAGGAACAGCATCGGGACGCGATTCTTTTTTACCGAATGGGCGATTTCTACGAGATGTTTTTTGAAGACGCGCGGACCGCGGCCCCGGTCCTGGAAATCGCCCTGACCTCCCGCAATAAGAACGATCCTGACCCCATTCCCATGTGCGGCGTGCCGGTTAAAGCCGCGGACAGCTACATCGGCCGGCTGATCGAAAAAGGCTTCAAGGTGGCCGTGTGCGAGCAGACCGAAGACCCGGCCGCTGCAAAGGGCCTGGTCCGGCGCGACGTGGTGCGCGTCGTCACCCCGGGCATGGTCATCGACAACGCCCTGCTGGAAAAAGACACCAACAACTACGTGCTTTCCCTGACCCATGCCGATGGCGTGGCCGGGTTTTCCTGCGTGGACATTTCCACCGGCGCCTTTCGGGTGTGCGAATCCGCCGATTTCCGGGCCGTGCGCCACGAACTTTTGCGTATCGGCCCCCGGGAAGTGGTAATCCCTGAATCCGGGCCGGGCGATCCGGCCCTGGCGCCCCTGATCGCGCTTTTCCCCCCGGCGGCCCTGACGTTTCTGCCCGACCGGGAGTTTGAACCCGCGGCGGCCCGCCGCCGTCTCATCGACCAGTTCCAGACCCGCTCCCTGGACGGGTTCGGCTGCCAGGGCCTTGCGCCCGGCATCGGCGCGGCCGGGGCACTTCTTTTCTATGTGAACGAGACCCAGAAGCAGAAGGCGGCCCACCTCACCGGGCTGGAGGTCTACAACATCGACCAGTACCTGCTGATGGACGATGTGACCTGCCGGAACCTGGAGCTGGTGGCCAACCTGCGCGACAAGGCAAAGCGGGGCACCCTCATCGAGGTGCTGGACCTTTGCGTCACCGCCATGGGAAGCCGGCTCATGCGGCACTGGATGCTTTACCCGCTCTTGTCGGCCGAGGCCATCCGCCGGCGGCTGGACGCGGTGGCCGAGGCCAGGGAGGGTCTGGGCGCCCGCAAGGCCGCGAGGGAACAGCTCAAAAACGTTTACGACATCGAGCGCCTGGCCAGCCGGGCCGTCATGGGCCGGGCCAACCCCCGGGATCTGCTGGCCTTAAAACAGACCCTTTTCGCCCTGCCCGGCCTGATGAGCGAACTGGCCGCCTATAAGAGCCCCCTGTTTTCCTTTGCCGATACCCTGGGGCCTGACGATCCGGCCAGGCTGAGTCAACTGGCCGGGGTGCTGGAGGCGGCGGTGCGCGAGGACGCGCCGGTTTCCGTGGCGGAAGGCGGCGTCATCAAACCGGATTATCACCCCGAACTGGCCGAACTGGTTTCCATCAGCCGGGACAGCAAAACGTACCTGGCCCGGCTGGAGACAACGGAAAGGGAAAAGACCGGCATTTCCACCCTCAAGGTGCGTTACAATAAGGTGTTCGGCTACTACATTGAGGTGCCCCGGTCCCAAGACCGGCTGGTGCCGGCCCATTATGTGCGCAAGCAGACCCTGGTCAACGGCGAGCGTTACATCACCGATGAACTCAAGGAATTCGAGGCAAAGGCACTGGGCGCGGAAGAGCAGCGTATCCGGCT
>JBMORB010000199.1:0-2535 GCA_049320925.1 Thermodesulfobacteriota bacterium
TCGAATATTGCATATCCGGGTCGTGCAGCATGATGATCGGCTATGCCAAGATTATGCATTTCCGGTTCGGCCCTGCCCATTGCAGCGCAGCCGAGTGCAAATGATTTTTTCGGAAAAAGCGGGCAGGCTGTCTGAGCCCGCCACCGGCGGGCGAGTTCCTGCCCGCGGCTGAAAAAAGCGTTTGCGCGAGGGTAGCCGAAGGCCAAGCTGCACGGGCAATGTTTCTTTTGGTACTTTTCTTTGCGCCAAAGAAAAGTACACGGATAAAGGAAAGAGAAAAATAATTTCTTAAGAGAACTGCCGCATATAAAATTCGATTTCGATACCGATCCCGATCCCGATAGCGATTTTGATTTGGATAAACAAACCAAAAGATGTGCCGCCATGGTTAAAACCGTTTTTGGGCAACAATGAAAAGATAAGGATTCCACTCCATGGAACATCAGGAAATTCTGCACCGCTGCTTCCGGTGCGGGTACTGCAAATTCCCGTCCAACTACGCGGACATCAACTGTCCGGCCTACCTTGCCTACCGGTTTGAAACCTTCGCGCCCGGCGGCCGCATGTGGCTGCTCTCCGCGTGGCTTTCCGGAAAAATCGACGTCAGTGAGCGGCTGGGCCGAATCATGTTCTCCTGTACCGGGTGCGGCAACTGCGTGGCCCACTGCGCCATGCCCGGTTTCAAGGAGGAAATCCTGCTGGCCTTTACCGCGGGGCGGGATGCCATTCTGGAGACCGGCTCCGTGCCCGGCCCGGTCCGGGATTATCTGACCCGTGTGCAGAACGCGGGCAACCCCTTTGGAAAGTCAGCCAAAAAACGGGCCGACTGGCGCGAGGGCACGGACGTGCCCGAATTTTCCGGACAGGAGTACCTGTTTTTTGCCGGAGACGTGGGTTCCTATGATTCCCGAGGACAGGAACTCGCCCGGTCCGTGGCGGCCCTGCTCAAAAAAGCCGGGGTCGATTTCGGCGTGCTTACCGACGGCGAATGTTCGGACGGCAACGACGTGGCCATGACGGGGGAGAAGGCGTTGTTTGAGGACCTGGCCACAAAAAACATTCAAACCTTTAACGAAAAGGGTATCAAAAAGATTATCACCCTGTCACCCCATTCGTTTCACGCCTTTAAGAATCTCTACCCGGCCCTGGGCGGACAGTTCCAGGTGTTTCACTACACCCAGGTAATGGCCTTTGCCATGGGCCGCCTCTCTTTTAAATCTCCTGCCCCAAAAACACGCGTCACCTTTCACGACCCCTGTTACCTGGGCCGTCACAACGGCGACTACCAGTCGTCCCGCACCCTTCTTGCATTCACGCCGGGCATCGAACTTGCGGAGATGGACCGCAACCGCAAAAACGCCCTGTGTTGCGGCGGGGGCGGGGGCAACCTGTTTACCGACATGATTTCCGGCGGTGACGATTCCGCGGCCCGGGCCCGGTGCCGGGAGGCTGTGGCCGCCGGCGCTTCGGTCCTGGCCGTGGCCTGCCCGGCCTGCGCCGTGATGCTGGAAGATGCCGTCAAAACAGAAGGCCTGGCGAACACTCTTCAGATCAGGGAAGTTTCAGAACTGGTGATGGAGAGGGTGGCGTGAATTGAAGCTTACCGGCGGCTGGCCGGATCGGAGGTCAAACCCGCTTTTTATCGGCCTGCTGCTTCTGTTTGACTTTCAGAAGAACGTTGACATCTTCCTGATGCCGCGGCGAATCGATCCGCCGTTTTACCTCTATCAGGCTGTCAATATCAATCCAGTTGGCATCCACATCGCCATATTTGCTGATAATTTTTTTCTTCCAGGCGTCTTCAAACGATACTCCCGAAAGTGACAGCAAAAAATCGATACGATCCGGGGCCACGCCGAGCTGAAGAATTTCATCCGCTTTGACGGGAACAGACAGAGAAAAAGGAGAGCCGAAATCTGCCAGCGCCCTGTTGGCGTTTTTGATATTTTCAATTCCGCGGTCCAGCCATATATCAATATCTTTCGTGAATCTCGGTTTGGCGTGAAAAATCACCGCCAGCCCCCCGACAATCAGGTACCGGACGTTGTATTTCGACAGAAGCTGAAGAATGTCCTCAAAATCCTGAATGGTATCCACAACGATCCTTCCTTCACGATTCCTTCAGCCGGTCCGGGTTTACTTTTTTAATGTCGTTTCGAATGGCCACCAGAGCGGACAGGCGTTCCTGGGGGGTCTGTTTCAGCCAGAATTCCAGGTCCCAGTCATCCGCTTCGGCATAGCCGTGTGACAGGTGGCCGGTTATCTTCTGCCTTCGAATTTTGGCCCGTTGTTCAATCGTCATGACTGCAAACCGCCCGTTTTCGTCTCTGGAGTCCATTAAAGAATAAAGCTAACTGCTTTAATTTTTTGTATAACCATATCACGACAGGCCTTTTTGTTCAATACCTTATTACCCCACCCGGTTTGTCACCCAGCCGGGTCCGGAATCCAAGACAGAAGAACGGGAAGGTATGGGATCGATTTTAACTGGATTCCGGGTCAGGCCCGGAATGACGGCACTGGATGCCCGATCGG
>JBMORB010000200.1:0-2535 GCA_049320925.1 Thermodesulfobacteriota bacterium
GGAAATATTATTGAGCACGATCTCCATGTAGAGGCGGCTTTCCTCCAGGGCGTCCTTCTGGCGTTCCAGTGTCTTGTTGGCCGCTTCAATCTCCTGCCGGCCGGTCCGCAGGTCGCCGGTCATCTTGTTGAAGGAGCTGACCAGCATGCCGATTTCATCGTCGGCCAGGCGCTCGATGGTATAGGAGAGATCCCCCGTGGCCACCTGCTCCAGCCCCTTGGCCAGTTCCATGATAGGGTTGGTCAGGGACTTGGCGATGTAGAAGGCGAACCACACGGCGCAGAAAACCACCAGCAGGGCCACGATGGAAAGAACAATGTAGTAAGTGCTCTGAATGGGCTCCTTGAGCAGTTTGATCTGCTCATATTCCTCGATGCCTCTGGAAATGGCGGAAAGGCTGTTGGCCAGGTCCGGCGGCAGCAGAACGGAGACGACCAGAAAGGCCTCGGCCGTTTCCCTGGGCTGGCCGAAGGGAATCGAGCAGATGGAGCTGAACAACTCCCCCGCGGGCAGGTCCCGGCTGATGGAACTGACCCCGTTGGTTTCCGTCCGCCCGGTCTTTACCTGATCTCCCGAAAGGGCGCCGAAGGGCGACTCCTCGATTTCCGGAGAGACCGCGTAGGTCACCCGTTCCCCGTCGGCGGTGTAAACCTCCACCGCGTTTAAGTTGAACTCGCGCTGCACGATCTGAAGATAACGGGAGAGGTCCTCGTTGCGGTAGGGACGCAACATGTTGTTGGTGGTGATCTGATAGGAGACCCGTTTCAGAAAGAACAGGTTGTTGTTTTCAATATGGGCGTACAGCCGTTTGCCCACGACCAGGGAGTTTTCCAGGGCATGGTCCACCGGCACGTTGAACCAGAACTTGATGCTGGTGGTGATAAAGCTCATGGAAAAGAAAAACAGGACGATGGCCGGCACCAGGGTCAGGGAGATGAAGGCCACCACCAGCCGGGTGCGCAGCCGGGCCCCCATGACGTTCTGCTTGCGGTCGTAAAACAGTTTGACCAGGTTTCTGAAAACCAGAAAGATCAGAAGGATCAGGAGCATGAGGTTGATGTTGATGAAGAGAAACATCAACACCGTGTTGGAGACGGGAATATCGGCGCCGAACTGGATGATGCGGCTTTCTATAAAGGTGAGGGCCGCCACGGTCACCAGCAGGAGAATCGCCAGCACCCCCTCCCGTTTTCTGCGCCGGCGCTCCGCCTCTTCCAGGCCGGACATGAACGTCCTGAATGCTTTGAAAAATTTTCTGATCATACCGGCAAGTGTCGGGCGTCCGCTGTCAATGATTAAAAATTAATAGGTAAAATCGATATACTGCCAGTCGGTTTCCACGTCCCACAGGGAAACGAAAAAAAGCACATAATGAAGGTAGAGCGGCAGGGTCATCTTGTCCAGTTCCGCCTTGACCCCGATCCGGTATCGGGTGCCTTTTTCAAGGTCGTTCAGGCGGCACAGGGGAAACCCTTCAATTCTGGACATGGCCTGCCGGGCCTGGTCCAGGGATTTGGTCACCAGGGTTTTCTCCCCTTCCCAGGAGCGCCGGACCGTGAACTCCTCCTTGAGATTGTCGTACTTGATCATATGGGTGACCCGGTGCTCGGCGATGTCCCTGTCAAACCAGAGGCGCCGGGTCTTTGAGACGCGGGCAAAAAAGGTGAAGGTGACCGGGACCCCGCCTTTGATGGCGGCCTCCATTTTTTCATTAAAGGCGCCGGTGACGGCGGTCCGCAGCATCAGAAAGTCCTGATCGGCCGCAACGGACGTGTCGGACATGGCGGCATTGCCGGCCATGGCGGTAAAAGGGAGCGCCGTTATCAGGAACAGGCAGAAAAAAAATATTTGAAAAGGCCGCGCAACAGGCATGCCGATTACCCCTGCGGTTCAGGATTTAAAGGTCTGCGTCATCCTATAATGAAGTTTTTCTAAAAGGCAAGGGCTTTTGCGGCGGGCGCCGGGGCTTCCGGGAAACCGGCCTCCCAGCACTCCTTGTGTTCAAACAGGGCTTCCAGCAGCCGGTGGTTGAACAGGTGGCCCGACTTGCGGGCGATGACGTGGCCCATCAGGGGCATGCCCAGCAGGGAAAAGTCGCCGATGCAGTCCAGTATCTTGTGACGGACAAACTCGTCGTCAAAGCGCAGCCCCCCGTCGTTCAGAACCCGGGGCCCGTCCACCACCACGGCGTTATCCAGTGATCCGCCCCGGGCCAGGCCGTGCTGTTTGAGGTACTCGTATTCATGGTAGAACCCGAAGGTCCGGGCCTTGCTGATGTCATTGAGAAAGGCCTCGGTGCTCACTTCCACGGTGCGGGACTGGGTGCCGATCAGGGGATGGTCATATTCGATGGTGCAGGAGATGGTATAGCAAGGGGCCGGGTATATGCCCACGGACCGGCCGCCCTCTTCAATTTCCAGGGGCTTTTTGATGACAAAAAAGCAGCGCCGGGCTTCCTGCTCGACGCATCCGGCGCGGGCAATGGCCTCGGCAAATGGAAAGGCGCTGCCGTCCATGATCGGCAGCTCGTAGGCG
>JBMORB010000201.1:0-2533 GCA_049320925.1 Thermodesulfobacteriota bacterium
AAGGCTGAAAACCTGCTTCATTGACAACGGCATCATGCGGGAGGGGGAACCGGCCCGGGTGGTGGCGACCTTCAGGAAGATGGGCATTCCGGTGGAAATCGTCGACGCCTCCAGGGCTTTTTTTGCCGCGCTCAAAGGGGTGACCGACCCGGAGGAAAAACGGGAGGCCATCACCCAGACCTTTTACAAAAAGATTTTCGGAAAGCTGGTGATCAAGAGCAAGGCAAAACACCTTTTGCAGGGCACCATCCTCACCGACGTGGATGAGACCGTGGCCGGCATCAAGCGGCAGCACAATGTCTTTGCGCAGCTGGGCATCGACCCGCAAAAGGCGTTCGGCTACAAGATCCTGGAGCCGCTCATTGAACTGCGCAAGGACGGCGTGCGCAAGGTGGGCCGGGGCCTGGGCCTGCCGGAAGCCGTGTTTGAACGCATGCCCTTTCCGGGACCGGCCCTGTCGGCCCGTGTCATCGGCGAGGCCACGCCGGACAGGATCGCCCTGGTGCGAAAGGCCACGGCCATCACGGAAAAGGCGTTCAAGGACGTCAAGGCGTTCCAGTACATGGCCATCCTGCACGAGGACCGGGTCACCGGCATGAGAGACAACCGGCGGGTGTTCGGCAACCAGATCGAAATCCGCTGCTGGGACAGCGTGGACGCGCGCAAGGCCAGGCCCACAAGGCTTTCCTTTGACCTGCTGGAATCCGTGGCAAAGAAGATCACCACCAGCATTCCGGAAGTGGTCAGCGTGACCTACAACATCACCTCCAAGCCCACCTCCACCATGGAGGCGGTTTGACCCGGAAACACGGATGACGCACTCGGACGATAAAAAGATTGTCTACTGTTCCGGCCCGCTGTTCTGCCCGGAGGAGATCGGCGCCATGACCGCCATTGCAAGGGTGCTGGAACAAAGCGGGTATGCCACGTTTCTGCCCCACCGGGACGGACTGGAAGCCCATGTGATGAAGTTTTTAAACTCGCCTTTGGGCATGAATGTTTTAAAATCCCGGCAGGCGGTGGACCGGCTGATCTTTGCTTTGGATGTGTTTCAGATTGTCGAGCGGTGCGCGTGCATTGTGGTGAACACCAATGGCCGGGTGCCGGACGAAGGGGCCGTGGCAGAGGCGGCCATTGCCTTTATGGCGGGAAAGCCGGTGGTGCTTTACAAAAACGACTGCCGGTCCGTGTTCCGGGGCCGGGACAACTCCATGGTGACCGGCCTTGCCACAGGGCCGGTGGCGGGCCGGCTGGCTGATATTCCAAAGGCCGTGCAAAAGGTTTGCGCGGCCGGACAAGGCGCGGTGAATGCGGAAAAGGTTCTGCCGCCGGATGTGGCCGGAACAGTGACCCTGGGCAAAAAGGTATGGCGCCTGATGGCGTTTTTAGGCGCCGACGGCGGCCCGGCCAAGGAGGCTCAGGGCCTGGCCGCGGAGATTGCCGAGTTTTGCGCGACGTATCAGGGCAGGGAAGTTGAGTCGTAGGGGCGCAGGATTTTGCGCCCCTGCGGGCCGAGGGAAATAGACTCTTCTTCGTGTGCTTCGTGATCTTCGCGGTCTTCGTGTTGAAATCCCCGGCCCATTCGGCGCAATAAACCGCTTTTACCACAAAGAACACGAAGGCCACGAAGATGGCGTCCGGGTTTGTCCGGCCATATATTAAAAGCCCGGCATGACAACTGCCACGTCACTCCGGCCACCGGGCCGGAGTCCAGCGCAACCGGGCAGCAAGGTGTGACGGTCAATTTTACTGGATGCCGGATCGGGGTCCGGCATGACGGAAAAAACAAGGGGCACGGCATGCCGTGCCCCTGTGTTGTCTGGACCCTCACCCCGACCCTCTCCCACGGGGAGAGGAAAATTAAGGGATGGGCCTGTTTCCAGAAAATATTTACGCCTTTTTAAAAACGATGGCGTCGCCTTCCACGTCCACGGAGATGGTGCTGTTTTCCGGAATATTGCCTTTTAAAATCTCCATGGCCAGCGGGTTTTCAATGTGTTTCTGAATCATGCGTTTCAACGGCCGGGCACCGTACACCGGGTCGTAGCCCTTTTCCGCGATATATTGCCTGGCCCTGTCGGTGAGCACCATGGACACGCCCCGCTCGGCCGTGCGCCGGCTCAGGCGCTGCACCTGGATCTCCACGATTTTCGCGATCTGGTCCCGGTTCAGGTTATGGAACACGATGATCTCGTCCACGCGGTTTAAGAACTCGGGTTTGAAGTTCTGGCGCAGCACGTCGGTGATCTGCTCCCTGACCTGGTCGGGGTCCGCGTTGGCCTGGGACAGCTCCTGGATCAGGTGGCTGCCGATGTTGGATGTCATGATCACGATGGTATTTTTAAAATCCACGGTCTTGCCGTGGCCGTCGGTCATGCGGCCGTCGTCGAGGAGCTGCAACAGAATGTTGAACACGTCCGGATGGGCCTTTTCGATCTCGTCGAACAGCACCACGGAATACGGCCTTCGCCGCACGCTTTCCGTCAGATAGCCGCCCTCCTCATAGCCCACGTATCCCGGGGGCGCGCCGATG
>JBMORB010000202.1:0-2521 GCA_049320925.1 Thermodesulfobacteriota bacterium
CACCGCGGAGATGGCAAGAAACTCGCCCAGAATGGTTATCTTGCCGAACACCTTGTAGTTATGAAGGTAGTAGGGCAGCACCAGCATCACGCCTCCGGCGGCCACGCCCACCAGGAAGGTGAACTGGGCGATGTAAAACCCCCACGACACGTCACGGCTCATGCCGGTGACGCCCAGGCCGTACCGGAACTGGATGAGGTAGACCAGCAGGCCGACGCCGGTGATGCAGGCCAGCACGCCGATCAGTGCCCAGTATTGTCTGTTTCCTTTTAACGCTGTTTCAAGCATGATCACCTCACCAAAATTATCGGATTATACAATGTAGTAAACGGATGGCCCGGTTCCCAGCGACGTCTTGCGCCGGATGGCGAAATTTTCCGCCAGGGCCTGCCGCACCTCGGAGGCGGGATCGTCCAGGTCGCCGAACAGAATGGCGCCGTTGGAGGCCTCCACGCAGGCCGGCATCTGTCCCTTGGCCAGCCGCTCGGCGCAGAAGTTGCACTTTTCCACCACGCCCTTCATGCGCGTGGGGAAGGCGATATTGGTTTCCTTGAGCCCTTCCCGGGGATCCCGGAAATTAAAACTCCGCGATCCGTAGGGGCAGGCGGCCATGCAGAACCGGCAGCCGATGCAGCGATGAAAATCCATCATCACGATGCCGTCTTCCCGCTGAAAGGTGGCCCGGGTGGGGCATGCCTGAACGCAGGGAGGGTTTTCACAGTGGTTGCACAGGGCCAGGAAAGGCAGCTCCTTTACCCGGTCGGCCAGGTAATGGCTTTCCTCGTCCGGGAAAACATTTTCAAACTCGTCTTCCCATATCCACTTGATCTCGTGCCGCTTCTTGTCCGAGGTAAACATCAGGGACTTTAAGTCCTCTTCAAAGGTGGGCACGTTGTGAACGCTGTGGCAGGCCTCGATGATGGGCTCCAGGTCGCCGGCGGAGGTAAACTGTCTGGTGTCGATGACCATGCCCCAGTGCTTGGCGGTCAGCGCGTCTTTGTTGGGCATGATGCGGCCGGAAGGGGCCGCGCCCCCGGCATGGTCCGCGCCCGAGGCGGTCAGCGTGGTCAGCACGGGCGCCGTGGTGACACCCACCGCCGCGATACCGGCTATTTTAAGAAATGTTCTTCTGCTGCTTTCCATCAGTTGTTCTCCTTTGGAATGTTATGACAATCCCAGCAGTAAGGCCTTACCGATGCGTAGTTGTGGCACCTGTCACAGAACTCGGCCTTGTTGGCGTGGCAGTCCAGGCAGGTGTTGGTGAGGCTCATGTCGAATTCCTTGCCGCTGCTGCTCACATAGGTCCGCTCGGTCTTGCGTACCACCGCGTCCCGCCATTCATCCAGCATCTGCATGTGCCCGGTCTTCATGAAGGCCGTTGCCTCGACACAGGTTTTAGCCTCTTTTGCCTTGTCGGTATATTCCAGTTTGGGCATCTCGGCCTTGGCCCCGACAAACAGATTGTACCAGAGCGGGATGGTCGCGATCACCAGGAAGATAATCAGTCCCGCAATAATCAGCCCTTTATTCTTCATCAGCATCCTCCATGCCTGAAAGAGGTTCTCCACGCAGGTTCATCGTCCGTTTGGGCTCTCCCGGGAAAACCAGTGCGTTGGCCACCAGTTCGTGAAGGCCGGTGACGCCCACTTCGGGAACCCAGTACTGCATCAGCGGCGGAAGCGCCGCCCGGTCCACCGCGCAGATACAGGCCAGCATGTTGACGCCGAAGGTTTCGTGCACATACTTGACCGCGTTGGCCCGGGGCAGCCCGCCCGACATGCGAAGTTCCATGTTTTCGCCGGCGTTCAGGCCGGACCCGCTGCCGCAGCAGAAGGTCTGCTCCCGAATGGTGTTGGCTGGCATTTCATAAAAATGGTTGCAGACATTCTGAATCACATACCGGGGTTCGTCCAGCATGCCCATGCCCCGGGAGGGGTTGCAGGAGTCGTGAAAGGTGACCTTCAGGTGGTCGTTGCGCGATTTGTCCAGATTGAGCTTGCCGTGTTTGATCAGGTCCGCCGTGAACTCGGCGATATGGATCATCTTGGTGGAACGGGCGTTTTCAAACACGGTTCCGGTGATGGGATTGACCGGTTCCTCCAGGAAGTCCGCGGGCCCGTTCATGGTGTCCATGTACTGGTGAATCACCCGCCACATGTGGCCGCACTCGCCGCCGAGGATCCACTTGACGCCCAGGCGCCGGGCCTCGGCGTACATCTTGGCGTTGAGACGCTTCATGGTCTCGTGGGAGGTGAAAAAGCCGAAGTTGCCGCCCTCGGAGGCGTAGGTGCTCCAGGTGACATCCAGGCCGTACACCTTTTTAAGGTAGTCAAACAGCATCAAATAACCCATGGCGGTGTAAGTGCCCGGGTCGGCGAACACGTCGCCTGACGGCGTGAGGAACAGGATGTCGGCCCCCTTCTTGTTCATCTGGGGCGGATCGATGGCGATGCCGGTGAACTCCTCGATGTCGCTGACGAAAAAGTCGATCATGTCCTTGAAGGCATGGGGCTGAATGCCC